>JAYUHG010000281.1:0-8882 GCA_043767195.1 Gammaproteobacteria bacterium
TCGATAATGGCCGCCTTGCCTTGGTGTTGCAGCAGATAGGCAGCGGCCATGCGCGGGCGAAACAACCCGGTATCTATACAGGTGATGTCAAACGGGAGCGATGTCAGGTGCGGTGTGATCATGGGGCAATGTGGCGATGGGTTTGACCGATCATATTGCCCAGACTATCAAAGCGGCGTTCACGGAATTGCGCGCCGCCGTCCGGGTCCGTGAACAGGACGGTGGAAGAACGTGTGCCATAGTTGCCGGCCTGAACAAACAGCGGTGCCAAACGGCGCTCCCATTCCAGCCCCACGCCGGTATCCGGCAATTCGGCATCCGCCGGCACCGACCGTTCTGTGAGCAGGGAAAATAAACCGGCCACTGACTCCGGGTGATCCCCCGGCCACCGGGACAAAATCCGCTGCAGCTCCGACTTGCCGCGCAACACCTTGGGCCAGGGGCAATCCAGTTCACCATTGCTGATGGCGTAAATCCCCGCCTCCAGGGCCACCGGCTCCCGGGTACGGCTGTCCATAAACCAAAGGCCATCCGCATCTCCCGCCAGCAAGTTAAATGCGTCGTAATCCTGCACGCGACCAGCCACCCGGCGCAGATACTCCGCCGGTAAAACTTTTCCGCGCAGATAGTCACTGACCAATAGTCCTCGGGATTTGGCGCCGGGGCGCTTTGTACTTGGCTCCCTGAGATTGGTCACGGCGGCGATCCGGCCCTTGCCATTCAGCGCCAGCCAGGAGCCACCCTGTTGCAGATCGCGACCGCCGAATATGGCGGGCGTATCCTCCCAAAAACCCGCCGCCTGGGTGGGCCGCTCATGGTATTCATCCCGATTAGCCGCCAACACTAACGGAGCGCGCGGGCAAACGCGCCAGGCCAGTAACACGATACACATGAGATTAACCGGGGAATTTCCAGCGATTAACGATATTGCAGAACAGGTCCGCCGTGCGCTCCGCATCGTATAACGCCGAGTGCGCCTCATCCGGATTCCAGTTCATACCCGCCGCCTGCACCGCCCGTGCCAGCACGGTTTGGCCATAGGCCAGGGCCGCCAGGGTCACCGTATCCAGGGTGCTGAACAAATGAAACGGATTGCGCTTGATACCGCAGCGCGCAGCCGCGGCATTGACGAAGCCCAGATCAAAAAACGCATTGTGCCCTACGAGAATGGCGCGCTTGCATCCATGCACTTTCATTTTCTTGCGCACCAGGGAAAATATTTCCTGCAAGGCGTCGCGTTCGGACACCGCAATCTGTTTGCGAAATGGATGCATGGGGTCAATACCGTTGAATTCCAGCGCCGCCGGCTCCAGGCGCGCGCCCTCAAAAGGCTGCACATGTTTGATCAATGATCCCGCCGGGTGCCAGACCCCATCCGGGTCCGGCTCCAACAATACAGCGGCGATCTCCAGCAAGGCATCCGTGGCGGCATTGAAACCGCCGGTCTCCACATCCACCACCACCGGCAAGTAGCCGCGAAATCGCACCGCCACCGGACTATCCGCGGCTTCGGTGTCAACTAATTCTTCATCTTCCACTGACAAGTCTCCCCTGCCGCCAGGGGCACAATGACGCCCGAAGCAAACGGTAATTGATCTGGAATAGTCCACGGGCTGCGTTCCAGGGTGATGCTGTCCGTATTACGCGGCAGACCATAAAACGCGGCGCCATGGCGACTGGCGAAGTCATCCAGGCGGGCCAGCGCTCCCGCCTGCTCGAAGGCCTGGGCGTATAGCTCCATGGCCACGGGGGCGGAATAACAACCGGCGCAGCCGCAGGCGCTTTCCTTGGTAGCGCGTTCATGGGGGGCGCTGTCAGTGCCGAGAAAGAATTTCGGATTGCCACTGCCTGCCGCTTCCAGCAACGCCCGCCGATGGGCCTCGGCCTTCAACACCGGCAGACAATAATAATGCGGGCGTACACCACCGTGAAACAACGCATTGCGGTTGTAGAGCAGGTGTTGCGGCGTGATGGTGGCGGCGACATTGGCCGGTACGGCGCCCACGAACGCCACCGCCTCCGCCGTTGTCACATGCTCAAACACAACGCGCAGTGATGGGAACCGTTGCAGTAACGGCGCCAGCACCCGATCTATGAACACCGCCTCCCGATCAAAAATATCCACGTCGGCATCAGTGACTTCCCCATGCACAAGTAATGGCAATCCGATCTCCGCCATGGTCTCCAGCACCCCATAGCAGCGGGTGATGTCCGTGACGCCACTGTCGGAATGAGTGGTGGCCCCGGCGGGATAAAATTTGACGCCGAAGATCAGACCGCAATCCCGGGCGCACCGGATCTCCGCCGCCATTGTGGTATCCGTCAGATATAAGGTCATCAGCGGCGCAAAGCGCATACCGGCGGGCACACAACCCAGAATCCTATCCCGATAGGCCAGCGCCTGCGGCACTGTCACCACCGGAGATTTCAGATTCGGCATGACGATGGCGCGGGCGAAACACCGCGCCGTGGCGCCGATGACGCTGGCCAGCTCGGCGCCATCTCGCAGGTGCAGGTGCATATCATCAGGGCGGGTAATTGTGAGGGAATTCATAGCGACCAAGCGGTCCAACGAACGGGCGCGGAAAGGTAGCACAAGCGGTCAGTTTTGTCCGGGTGTCCGTTCCAGCTTGCCATGGGAGGGAATGGGCCTATGATGATTGACTCATAAGCGCAGGTGAGTTCATGCAGTTTCGAAAGCTTGGTAATACGGGGATTGATGTCAGTGCGCTGTGCCTCGGCACCATGACCTGGGGGCAGCAAAATACGGAAGCCCAGGCACACCAGCAGTTGGACATGGCCATGGAAGCCGGTGCCAACTTCATAGACACCGCCGAGATGTACCCGCCCCCCGGCAGTGCCAAGACCCAGGGCCGGACCGAGGAAATTCTCGGCAAATGGCTGGAACGCAGCGGTCAGCGCGAACATCTCATCATCGCCAGCAAAGTAACCGGTCCGGGGGAATGGGTCGGTTATATTCGCCACGGCACCGGTTATCGCGGTCGCCGCAATATCGAAGACGCGCTGGATGGCAGCCTGCGCCGCCTGCACACCGATTACATTGATCTGTACCAGACCCATTGGCCGGACCGGGAGACCAACATCTTCGGGCGCATGAATTATGCCCATGCGCCGGACAAGGATGGCATGCCCATTGAAGAGACCCTGGGTGTATTTGCCGATCTGGTGAAGGCCGGCAAGATCCGCCACATCGGCGTTTGCAATGAAACGCCATGGGGCCTGAGTCAGTGGCTGCGCGCGGCGGAGGTAAACAAGTTACCGTCCGTAGTCAGCATCCAGAATCCCTACAACCTGCTGAATCGAACCTTTGATCTGGCATTAAGCGAATTTGCCCACCGGGAACGCATCGCACTGCTGGCCTATTCGCCCCTGGCCTTCGGCATGCTCACCGGAAAATATGCTGACGGTGCCGTGCCGGCCGGAGCGCGTCTATCCAAGTGGGCCTCACACTTTCGCCGTTACTCCACAGACGCGGGACGGGCGGCGACAAAATCCTATCTCACCCTGGCCGCGGCCCATAACCTGGAACCGGCCACCATGGCCCTGGCCTGGGTTTTGTCGCGACCCTTCACCACCGGTGTCATCATTGGCGCCACGTCACCCAAACAGCTAAAGGAAAACCTGGCCAGCGCCAGTGTGCAATTATCGAAGGAATTACTGGGCGAGATTGATAAAATACACGCCCTCTACCCCAATCCTTGCCCGTAAAACTATGGACCTGACACCGCTAACCGCCTTATCCCCGGTTGACGGCCGCTATGCCGGCGCTAGCGCTGATTTGCGCGAGGTATTCAGCGAATACGGACTCATGCGCCGGCGTGTACAGGTGGAGTTGCGCTGGTTGCAGACCCTGGCAGACCATCCGGGCATTCCCGAAGTAAAGGGCTTCAGCCCCCAGGCAACGCGATTTCTGGATGCCCTGATTTCAAATTTCTCGGAAGCCGACGCCCGCCGCATCAAGGCCATCGAAGCGACCACCAATCATGATGTGAAAGCAGTGGAGTATTTCCTCAAGGAACGCTGCGCCAGCAACGCAGATCTGGCGCAGGTCACCGAATTTCTGCACTTTGGCTGCACCTCGGAAGACATCAATAATCTCGCCTACGGGCTGATGCTGCGCGAAGCCAAGGCACTGCTGGAAGGCGCGTTGCAACCACTGTTGGCTTTGTTGGCCGACATTGCCGAGCAGCATGCCGCGTTGCCCATGCTGGCCCGCACCCATGGCCAGCCCGCCACGCCCACCACTCTGGGCAAGGAAATGGCGTTGTTCGCCCATCGCCTGCTGGAACAACGGCAACGCTTCCGCGCTGTCCGTGTGCGCGGGAAATTCAACGGCGCCGTGGGAAACTTCAATGCCCATCTGGCGGCCTATCCGGACGTGGACTGGATGGCCGTGTCACACCAGTTCGTGGAATCCCTCGGGCTGGACTGGAATCCACACACCACCCAGATCGAACCCCACGACGACATGGCGGAATATTTTCAGGCCCTGGAACGCATCAACACCGTGCAGCTGGATCTGTGCCGGGACCTGTGGGGTTATATCTCGCTGGGTTATTTCCGCCAGCGACCCGTGGCCGGAGAAGTGGGTTCCTCCACCATGCCACACAAGGTAAACCCCATTGATTTCGAAAATGCCGAAGGCAACCTGGGCCTGGCCAATGCATTGCTGGGCTACCTGGCCGGGAAACTGCCGGTATCGCGTTGGCAGCGGGACCTCACCGATTCCACCAGTCAACGCAGCATCGGCACTGCGCTTGCACATAGTCTGATTGCCTGGCGCGCCTGCTTGCGCGGACTGGGCAAGCTGGAGGTGGATCCGGATTGCCTGGGACGTGACTTGCAGGATAATTGGGAAATCCTGGCGGAGGCCGTGCAGACCGTGATGCGCCGTCACGGTATTGAGCAGCCCTACGAAAAGCTCAAACAACTGACCCGTGGCGCGGAGGTAGATGCCGCGCGCATGCATGAAATTATCCATCAACTGCAACTGCCCACGGCGGCGCGCGATGCATTGCTGCAACTGACGCCAAGGCGCTTCATCGGCAATTCCGAGTCACAGGCGCGACAAATCGTCGCCGCGGTTCGCCGCGGCTGAGGTGGCAGCAAGTTCTCACAATGTCCCACCGGCACTCCCGGGCGGCATGGGTGCCCGGCGTTTTCTCCGTGACTATTGGCAAAAACGCCCGCTCCTGATCCGCGCCGCGTTCCCCGGCATTCAATCCTTGCTGAACCGCGCCGACCTGTTCGCACTGGCGCGCAATGCCGATGTGGAATCCCGTCTGGTGTTGGAGAATTCCGGAAACCATGCCTGGCAAGTACACCACGGTCCATTTTCGGCAGCGCGATTGCAGCGCCTGCCGGCCACCCATTGGAGCCTGCTGGTACAGGGGGTGAACTTTCATCTGCCCGGCGCCGCGCATCTGCTGGAACAGTTTTCCTTTATCCCCAATTGGCGCGTGGATGATCTGATGGTGAGTTACGCGTCAGACCACGGCAGTGTGGGCGCTCATCTGGACAGCTACGACGTGTTTCTGTTGCAGGCCTCCGGGCAACGACGCTGGCGCATCAGCAAGCGTAAATATAATGAACACGATCTGGTTCCTGATTTGGACCAGCGCATTCTGGGCAATTTCACATCCCACCAGGAATGGTTGCTGCAACCCGGGGATATGCTCTACCTGCCCCCGGGTGTCGCCCATCACGGTATCGCCGTGGGTGACTCCATAACCTGTTCCATAGGATTCCGCGCGCCGTCGAACACGGAACTGCTGGGTGCCTGGCTGGACTCCGAGACTAGCGAAGAAATCCGATTTGCCGATCCCGATCTGCTGCTGCAACGCCATGCCGGGGAAGTCACCGCGCATCAACTACGACAACTGCGCCGCTTGATCCGCAATACACTTTCGGACGATGCAAACCTGGATCGCTGGTTCGGCCGGCATTTGACCCAATTGCCGGCGCTGGTGCCGCCTCCGGTCGCCGGACCCGTGCTGAACCCGGCGAAGTTTCTTGCGCGCTTGAAACGCGGGGACCTGTTGTCGCGCACGACACCCTCCCGTAGCGTATTTTTTCGCGCCGGTGACCGTAGCATCCATTTGTTTATCAATGGCCTGGAATTCAAGCTCCCCGCGCGCTGTGCAACACTGGCAGCCTCAATAACGGGACCCGGGACAATCCAGTGGTCTCCCCATAAGAGCCCATCATCACGGTCGGACGCTACATTGCTGCTGACGCTCTACCACGCCGGCTTAGTCCGGTTTCCGGACTAAGCGGCACCCGCCAGCGGTTGTTTCGCGCCGCATGACTGCACTATGATCCATCAAGCCATAATACGGACTTCGACCCATGCAAGATTTTACTGAGTATCAGTTAGGCGAGACCGATGTACTGGTCCCGCTGGAAGATAGGGAGCAACATCTGCTGGCAACACAGCACATGCTGCAACAATGCCACCGAACCGTACACATCATCAGCCGCGACCTGGATCCGGCGATTTACGCTCAACCGGAGTTTTGTGACGCGCTGACCCGCATTGTGCTGGACAACCGGCGCATACAGGTACGCATTCTGGTGCATGAAGTGCAGGCCATCGCCCGTGGCGGCCACCGCCTATTGGAAGTGGCCAACAAGCTCACCGGTTTTATTGAAATGCGCAAACCCGGCCCGGATCACAAAGACTACAACGGCGCCATGTTTGTTGGCGATGCGATCGGCTTTATCACACGCCGCACGGCGGATCGCTATCTTGGCAAGATGAACTTCAACGACCAGCGCGAATCCAATCTGTTAATCAATGAATTCGATGAGATTTGGGAAAAATCCATCGTGGACGCAAATCTGCGCAAGTTTGTAATGTGATGATTACCTTTCCGAGACTCTGCACTGCATTACTGCTGGGGCTGGTTAGCTTCGCCGCGTTGGCCCAGATGCGCGTGGAAGTCATCCCCTTGCGACACCGCATGGCCGATGATGTCATCCCGGTGGTGCGGCCGCTGCTGGCTCCGGGAGGCAGCGTCACCGGCATGAACAACCAGCTCGTGGTGAAGACTACGCCGGAAAATCTGGCCGAGATCCAATCCGTGCTCGACAGCATTGACCAGCGCCTGCGCCAGTTGCGGATTTCCGTGCGCCAGGATGGGGATCAATTCCGTGACCTGTCCCGGCAGTCCGTTTCGGGACGCGCGGAGCTGGGTGATGTCACCATTCGCCAGGGCGGCGCCGGGGATCGCGGCGGCCTATCCGTGGGTGCCGGTGATGATGACAAAAATATCCGCTACCAACGCCGCGACCAGAACACGGAACAAACTGATCGCGGCAGTTATCAGGTACAGGCGCTGGAAGGTCAACCGGCGTTTATTCAAACCGGACAGGCCGTGCCCATTCCACAACGCACCGTGACCGCGCCAAACGGCCGGGTAGTGGTTCAGGACACGGTGGAATATCACAACGCTGATTCAGGGTTCTGGGTACTGCCGCGCCTGCACGGCGACCAGGTAATGTTGATGATTTCCCCGTATACATCCAGGGTCGGCCCGGGGCCGGTCCCGGTCTTTGACGTGCAACAGGCGGAAACCACGGTATCAGGACGGCTGGGCCAGTGGATCTCCATAGGTGGCATTGATCAATCCACCCGGCGCAGCAAGCGTGAATTGCTTTCCGGGTCCAATGAAAATTCCAGCATGAATCGCTCGATTCAAGTTCGCGTGGACGAAGTGGAATAGCGGGATTCGAGGCAAGGTTGTCATTCCGGGCCAGGGTCCGCAGGATCCGGGACCCGGAATCCAGGCGATTTTAAGCGCGAACTGGATTCCGGATAACCGCTTCGCGGTTTCCGGAATGCCGAAGAAGCATTCACCCGTTATGCAAGACTCAATAGGTCAGGGAGCGCACAAACTGATAGAATCGCGCCCCCTTTTTCAGCGGTCCCCGGAAGCCGACTCCATGCTCACGCTGCGCGGTGCCCCTGCCCTCACGGCCTTCCGGCGGGATCAGTTGCTGGGCAAGGTCCGGAACGCCTGGCCTCATGTTGTTTCGGTGCATGGCGAGTTTGTCCATTTCGTCCGCACTGAACGCGAACTGAAACCGGAGGAACTTGCGCGGCTGGACGGATTGCTGGGCACCTGCCGGTCCGAGTTTGATCTGGCCCGCGCCCAGGCCGTAGTCATCCCCCGTCCCGGCACACTCTCACCCTGGTCCAGCAAGGCAACCGATATTCTGCATAACTGCGGTATGCATGCGGCCATGCGCGTGGAACGCGGCACGGTGTGGTGGCTTGAGGGAATAGCAGCATGCGCCACGCTGCCGGACCCCGTCAAAGCGCTGTTCCATGACCCCATGACCCAGGCCATCGTGGCACGCCTGGAACAGACCGTTGGTGTCGTATTTGAACAGCGGACACCGGGGACACTGCGCACCATTGCCCTTGGCGCCGTGGGTCGCGGAGCCTTGGAACAGGCGAACCGCGACCTGGGTCTGGCATTAAGCGCTGGTGAAATGGATTACCTGATCGCGGCCTACACTGATCTCAAGCGCGACCCCACGGACGCGGAACTGATGATGTTCGCCCAGGCCAACTCCGAACATTGCCGCCACAAGATTTTCAATGCTGCCTGGACCGTGGACGGCGCGAACCAGCCGCACTCGCTATTCGATCTGATCCGCCAGACCCACGCCAAATCCCCGGGCCGGGTGTTATCCGCTTACACGGACAACGCTGCGGTCATGGAGGGCTACACCGCATCGCGCTTTTTTCCGGATACGGATGGGGTATATCGCTATCACGCCGAGGCGGTGCATTTTCTGGCGAAAGTGGAAACACATAATCATCCCTCGGCCATCTCACCCTTCCCCGGCGCGGC
>JAYUHG010000282.1:0-1504 GCA_043767195.1 Gammaproteobacteria bacterium
AAATCCTGATATGGCAATACCCTGACATTCATGCCCATGGCCTGCGTCTCCACGGCCAAATGCGCAATGACAATGGGGCCGCAGTCCAGTTTCACACGCCCCACGGGCCAGGGCGAATGCGCGCGGAAGAATGGCTCTACGCTGGCACGAACCAGAGTCCAGGACAGCAATTTCCCTGCATCGGGAACCGGCGCCCATTCCAGATTTTCACCCAGACAAGCCCGGCACAATTCCCGTAATGGATATTGAACCGTGTCGCAGTCGCGGCAGCGTGGCAATATCAGTTGGCCACCGCCCACCGCAGGTGCGAGTTTGGCCCATAAGTCCGTACGGCGCTGGGGAGGCAATTCCGGCATATCAGTTTCCGCCGCGCGCAATAATGGCGGCACTGGTGCAAATACAACGGTCGTAGTTGACCATACCGTAACCGCTGATCAACGCGGTGCGCGCATTGGGTACGGCGTTGCGCAATTCCGGCACCGTCAATTGGCGTAACGCCTCCACCAAACCCAGGAAACCGCCGGCCGCTCCTGCCTGACCCGCGGACAATTGCCCGCCGGAGGTATTGTGCGGCAAACCACCCCCGTTAAACGTCAGTGCCATGTTGCGGACAAACTCCGGGGCAGCGCCTTTGCCGCAGAAACCCAAATCTTCCATCTGCAACATGACAATCACCGGATAATCGTCGTAGGTCTGCAGCATGTTCATTTCTTCCGGCCCCAGTCCCGCGGCGTTATAGAGAGCTTCCCGGTAACTGGCCCAGCCGCCGCGCAGCACGATCTCATCATCATGATAGGCATTGTGGCGTTCGCCCACGGCCAGGATCCGGGCATAGGGAAGGTTCAGGGAGCGCGCGCGCTCCACGGACATCACCAGAAAGCCCTCGGCTCCGGCGCAGGGCATCACGCAATCTAGCAAATGCAACGGATCGGCAATGGGTCGCGCGTTGAGATAGGTCTCCATGGTCAGCGGTTCTTTCAGCAACGCCGGGTCATAATGGCCGGCGTTAAAGCGTTGCGCTATGCATATGCGGCCAAAGTCCTCCCGGGTGGCACCAGTCTGTTGCATGTAGGCGCGTGTGATCATGGCAAACACCGCATTGGGTCCGCCGGCGCCGTAGGGATAGACCGAATCCGTGGAAAAGCGGCTGAAATTGGCCACCATATCCTTGAAGCCGTCGCGCCGGTGAGTATCACCCCCCAGACAAGCTACGATTTCCGCATCACCACCCTGCACTGCCCGGGCGGCACGCTGCATGGCTATGACGCCGCTGGCACCACCATAGGGGAGGTGTTCGATCCAGCGCGGAGACAATGACAGAGACTCAGTCAACGCCACGACGCTATCCGGGGCCAGCGTAAAACTGGAAACTGCCAGCCCATCTACAGCGGTCTTGTTGAGGCCGGCCTGCTTCAGCATCTCGCGCAAGGTGCTGCCCAGGATCCAAGACGCCCCGTGCTCGCAATAGCGGGCATAGCCGAAGGTGGTCGGGGCGACGAGGGCG
>JAYUHG010000283.1:0-8817 GCA_043767195.1 Gammaproteobacteria bacterium
TATTGCCGAAGATCCACAGGTAGAGCATGTTACCGGCCAGGTGCATGACGCCGCCGTGCAGAAACATGGAGGTGAACGGAGTCAGATACGAGGGAACCAGCGCCAGCTCCGGCGGCAATTCCGCCTTGTGCAATAACACGGCGGGGATCACACCCAGGGCCATGACCGCTACTTCATTGCCACGACTTCCCAAACCCATTTGCCACAAGAACACCAACACGCAGGCAGCGATAAACGCCACGGTCACCACCGGCACGATCTCCGTCGGGTTGTCGTCGTGCAGCGGGATCAAACCGTTAGACGCTCCAGTGCGTCCCGGTATTTGGCCGCGGTACCGGCGATAACTTCCGCCGGCAGGCGCGGCCCTGGGGATTGCTTGTTCCAGTCCAGAGTTTCCAGATAATCGCGCACATATTGCTTGTCGAAACTGGGCGGACTGGCGCCAACACGGTACGTGTCCGCCGGCCAAAAGCGTGAGGAGTCCGGTGTCAGCGCCTCATCAATCAGATACATCTTGCCGGCGCTGTCGGTGCCGAATTCAAATTTGGTGTCGGCGATGATGATGCCGCGTCCGCGCGCATAGTCAGCGGCGGCGCGGTAGATTTTGATTGCCGTGTCGCGCACCTGGGCCGCCAGTGGCGCGCCAATAAGTTTTTCCACCTGGGCAAAACTGATGTTCTCATCGTGAGTACCCTGTTCGGCTTTGGTGGACGGTGTGAAGATGGGTTCCGGCAATTGCTCCGCCTGACGCAGGCCCTCCGGCAATGGAATCCCGCAGACGCCACCGGTCTTCTGATAATCCTTCCAGCCGGAGCCAATGAGATAACCGCGCACCACCGCTTCCACCGGCAGTGGTTTCAATTTCCTGACCACAATACTGCGGCCTGCCAGGGGCGCGCGTTCGGCGGCATCCGGGATCACATGCTCCAGTGTCCGGTCACTGAGATGGTTGCGCACCAGGTTCTGCATGCGCAGAAACCAGAAATTCGACATGGCGGTAAGTACCGCGCCCTTGCCCGGGATCGGGTCTGGCAGGATCACATCGAACGCAGACAGGCGATCCGTGGTGACGATGAGCATGAGGTCATCGCCCACGGCGTAAATGTCTCGGACCTTGCCTCGATTCAGCAACGGCAAACTCTTGATGTTCGATTGGAACATCGGTGTGTGTTGTTCATGGACAGAAGTAACGGCCATTACTTTGCCTTCGCCCAGGAATCTTTCAACGTCACCGTGCGATTGAACACCAGCGCGCCGGGTTTGCTGTCTACGGGATCGGCGCGGAAATATCCCAGACGCTCGAATTGGTAGCGGGACTCCGGCGTGGCCTCAGCCAGGGAGGGTTCCAGCTTGCAACCGGTCAGCACTTGTACGGAGTTGGGGTTCAGTTGTTGCAACCAGTCGCCATCGCCGGCATCCGGATCGGGGATGGTGAACAGGCGATCATAGAGCCGCACTTCGGCATTCAGCGCCGTGGGTGCCGCCGCCCAGTGCAACGTGCCTTTCACCTTGCGGCCATCGGGGGCGTCGCCACCGCGAGTGGCCGGGTCATAGGTGCAGCGCAGTTCCGTGATGGTGCCGCTGACCGGATCGCGGACTACTGAAATGCAAGTAATGAAATAGGCATAGCGCAGTCTCACCTCGCGCCCGGGGGCGAGACGATGAAAGCCCTTGGGTGGGTCTTCCATGAAGTCGTCCCGTTCAATATATATTTCGCGCGCGAACGGTACCGAACGAGTCCCCAATTCCGGACGTTGCGGATGATTGGCGGCGGGAAGCTGCTCCACCTGGCCTTCGGGATAATTTTCGATAATCACTTTGACCGGATCGATCACCGCCAGCACCCGCGGTGTGATCTGGCCCAGGTGCTCACGTACGCAATTCTCAAACACGGCAAAATCAATGCGCGTGTCGTTCTTGGTAACGCCGATGCGCTCGCAAAAATCCCGCAGTGCTTCCGGCGTGTAACCCCGGCGCCGGACCCCGGCCAGGGTCGGCATGCGCGGATCATCCCAGCCGGCCACATGCCTGCCTTCCACCAGGGCGATAAGACGCCGCTTGCTGAGCACCGTGTACTCCAGATTCAGGCGCGCGAATTCATATTGGCGCGGACGCGCGGGCACCGGCAGGTTTTCTATGAACCAGTCATAGAGCGGACGATGGTCTTCAAATTCCAGAGTACAGATGGAATGGGTGATGGCTTCAATGGCGTCAGACAAGCCATGGGCGAAGTCATATAACGGATAGATGCACCACTTGTCGCCGGTGCGATGATGGGTGGCGTGACGGATGCGATAGATAACCGGGTCGCGCAGATTGATGTTCGGGGACGCCATATCAATCCTGGCCCGCAATACCTGCGCGCCATCGGCGAAATCACCGCGGCGCATGGCCTCGAACAGCGCCAGATTTTCCTCTGTGTTGCGATTGCGAAACGGACTTTCCTTGCCAGGCTGCGTGAGCGTTCCGCGACTGGTACGAATATCCTCACCGCTCTGGCTGTCCACATAGGCCTTGCCCTGACGGATCAATTCCTGGGCATAGCCATACAGCCGGTCGAAATAGTCCGACGCGAAAAACTTCCGATCCTGCCAGTCAAACCCCAGCCAGCGCACATCGCGCTGTATGGCCTCCACATACTCAATGTCTTCGGCTTCGGGATTGGTGTCGTCAAAGCGCAGATTGCACTGGCCACCGAAATCCGCCGCCAGCCCGAAGTTGAGACAAATGGATTTGGCATGACCGAGATGCAAATAGCCGTTTGGTTCGGGCGGAAAACGGGTATGTACGCGACCGGCGTGGGTACCGGCGCGCAAGTCGTCCTCGATAATGCGGCGAATAAAATTGGGCGCCGCGGTCTGCGCCGGTTCGTTCATGGCGCGCAGCTTACCTTAATCCAGTGGCGGCCAGCGGCACCCAGGCTGCAGCGGGGAGATCCCCGGACAGTCCCATGGCCCGGGTCATGAACACATGCTTAATGGGGTCCAGCGCATTACACAGATCGAGCCCGGCATTGCGCAAACGCAGCAGCGCCGGTTCCGGCGTCGCGAACAGTTTCTGTATGGCATCCAATGCCGTGATCATGATTTCGTTTTCGCCCCGGCGCCAACGCTCGTAGGCGCGCAAGGTGCGCATATTGCCAGGGTCACGCCCGGACTTGATCGCCTTCAGCATCAGTTCCGCCAGACTGGCAGCGTCCAGCAATCCGAGGTTGGCGCCCTGACCGGCCAGCGGGTGGACACTGTGAGCAGCATCGCCCACCAACACCAGTCGTGATCGGCAATATCTATCCGCCTGGGCGCGCTGCAGAGGAAACACCACGCGCGGACCACAATCTTCCACGTCACCCAGCACCTGCCCGATGGCCATGGCCAGCTCCTTGCGGAAATCGCCTTCATCCTGTAATTGCAGTCGCCGCGCCTGCTCCGGCGAAGTGGACCAGACGATGCCGCAGGAATTTGTATCCGCCAGTGGCAAAAATGCCAGCGGGCCGGTGGCCAGGAAGCGCTGGCGCGCCGTCCAGCCATGGGGCAGGGAAGTGCGCACGGTGCAGGCCAGAGCCTGTTGATCATAGAGTTGCGACGGATATTCAATACCGGCCAGTTCACGCACCCGCGACCGGGCGCCATCGGCACCCACCAGGACGCGGGCAGTCAACTGCGCGCCGTCAGCACCGTGGACACTGATTTGTGTAGCGCCAGCTTCCAGCCGTTCCAGTTCCGCCAACGGCATCACCTGCGCCCCCAGATCATTCAGGGCGGCGCATAACGCGGACTCCAGATCTGCCTGATTCACGATATAGCCCAGGGTCGAAAGACACAGATCGGCGCAGTTAAATTCGATCCGGCCTGAGCCGCTTTCATCCCACACTTCCATGCGGCGAAATTCGCCAATGGCCGCCGGGTCGAGCCGCGCCCACGCGCCGCAACCATCCAGAATTGCGCGCGCCGCCGGGGTCAATGCCAGTGCGCGCGGATCGATGCGGTTATTTTTATCGCCATTACCGCCCCGATCCGCGATCAGGCAACTGCATCCGCTACGCAATAACAAGCACGCCAGTGCCAGACCCACCGGGCCGGCGCCAATGATGCAGACATCCGTCTGGGGTGTCGCGGCGGACACTCAGGCCACGCTCCGTACCCAGTCCGGCTGGCGACCGCGCAGACCAGCCCCCAGTAACATCAATTCGCGCTTTACCGGTGGCAGCAATTCCGTTAACAGCAATCCGGCCTGACGCAGACCAATGAGCAACGGGTTTACGCTGGCAAAGGATTGCGCCAAACCATGACTGAACTGAGCCACACGCACACGATCTTCGCGCCGGCTGTCGGCGAAGGTGGTGAGTGTCAGCGATGCGCCTGGGTCCATACCGGAAACAGCGCTCAGTGTTTCCGCCAGCGCCGCAACATCGCGCAAGGCCAGATTGAAACCTTGGGCCCCATTGGGATGAATGTTCAGCGCGGCATTGCCAAGCAGTACCGCCCGTCCACTGATCTGTCGCTCCGGCAGCACGCGCTGCAAGGCATAGGCACGGCGCGTTCCACATTGACTGAACCCGCCCAGCCGTCCGCCAAAGCGCCGGCCCAAGGCCTGGCAATATTCCTCATCATTGAGGGACAGCCATGCCGGCGCGTCATCGTTGCCAACACAATTCACCGCCACCATGCGCTTCTGATCCAGGGGCAATAATGCCAGCGGGCCAGTGGGGCTGAAGCGTTCAAAGGCGGTGCCGTCATGAAGTTCGCCGGTGGTGACATTGGCGACAATGGCGGTTTGCCGGTAATCATGCCGCGTCACGTCAATACCCAGCGTTGTTCGCAGGCTGGAATCCACGCCATCGGCCACCACCAGCAAACGACTCTCGATCACGGCACCAGAACCGCACTGTGCGCGCACAGAGTCCGGGTTCATCTCAATTTGCATTACGCTGTCGGGACAAAGCGGCGTTATCCACGGCACCGCGCGCAAACATTCCCACAGGGCGGCGCCCAGTTCCCGCGCGATTACCACATGACCCAGAACGTCTACTCCCAGACGCGCGGCGTCCATTTGCACGCAACCGAATCGGGATTGCTCGGACACATGCACACGACGGATGGGGCTGGCGCTGCTCCGCACCCGATCCCAGATACCCATGTGACGCAACACGCGCACACTGGCCAGGGACAGGGCGATGCCGCGATCATCGTAACTGGATTGGGAGATTTGACCCGGCGCCACCGGCTCAATCAGCGCGACACGATATCCGCTGCCGCGCATTGCCAATGCCAGCGTCGCGCCCACCATGCCGCCGCCGGCGATGACAATATCGAAGTCCATGCGCGCCATGAACCGCTGTCAGGCCGCGCGGGCCATGGCGGCTTCCACTTCGGCGATTGTCTTGGGCGCGTCCCGGGAAAGCACATCGCGCCCATCCTGGGTCACCAGCACATCGTCTTCAATACGAATGCCGATGTTCCACCATTTCTTCGCCAGCCTGCGCTGTGGAGAAAGATACAAACCCGGCTCCACGGTCAACACCATGCCCGGTTCCAGCACACGCCACTCGCCATCCAGTTTGTAATCGCCCACATCATGGACATCCATGCCGAGCCAATGGCCGGTGCGATGCATGTAAAACTGCGTGTAGGCCTGCTCCTTGATCAGATTACGCACACGACCCTTGAGAATGCCCAGATCCACCAGGCCTTCGGTCAGGGTATGCACCGCGGCATCATGGGGATCATTCCAGTGATTGCCGGGACGCACCGTGGCGATGGCAGCGGCCTGGGCCGCCAATACCAGTTCATAGATTTGCCGCTGCGCTTCGGTGTAGGTCCCGTTGACCGGGAAGGTGCGGGTGATATCACTGGCATAGCCGTCATATTCGGCACCAGCATCTATCAGCACCAGATCGCCATCGCGCAACTCGGCCGAGTTCTCGGTGTAATGCAGGATGCAACCATTGGCGCCGCCGCCGACGATGGACTGGTATGCCGGGGCGCGCGCGCCATGGCGCATGTACTCGTGCAGTAACTCGGCCTCGAGTTGATATTCCATCATGCCGGGTTCGCACGCGGCCATGGCGCGCCGGTGGGCACCAGCGGAAATGCGCGCCGCCTGGCGCATGGTGCGCACTTCATGGCGGCTCTTGTACAGTCGCATCTCATGCAGAATATGAGTCAGCGCCACGAACTCATCCGGTGCGCCGACACCAGAACGGCCCTTGCGCCGCACTTCGTTGACCCAACCCATAACACGCTGATCAAACGCGGAATCCTGACCCATGGTGTAGAAGATGCGATCCTTTTCCTCCAGCAATCCGGGCACGATGTCATCCAGATCGGAAATGGGAAACGCATCATCGGCGCCGAATTGCTTGCAGGCACCCTCCACTCCGGCGCGCAAGCCATCCCAGATTTCCATTTTGGCGTCGCGCTCACGGCAGAACAGCACGAATTCACCCTGAGCGCGGCCGGGAATAATGATGGCCACCGCTTCCGGTTCCGGAAATCCGGTCAGGTAGGTGAAATCACTGTCGCCCCGGAACGGGAAATGGGTGTCACGGCTGCGCACCCGCACACTGGAAGTGGGAATGATGGCGATGCTGTCGTCGCCCATCAAGTCCATCAGGCGTTTGCGGCGCTTGGGAAACTCTTTCTCATCCATTAATGCCAGATCTCCTCATCATCCTCATCTTCATTATTATCACCATGCCCACGGGTTTCCTCCATGATCAGCATGACGCCTGTGCGCACATGCTCTACCACTTGTAGCAGGGCCATTTCGTCATCGGCGCTGTCCTCATCTACGTCCGCGCGGGCGATCATATCCATATCCTTCAACCACTCCTGAACTTCCCCGGAAAACAATTGCGCCGGCAGGTCTTCCGCGAGGCCCAGTCCGGACAAGAATCCCTGACACCAGCCCGCCAGAGCCTGCACCCGCTGCGCCAGATCCACGTCATCATCCGGCAACAGTAATTGGAAATTGAACTCATCCGATTTGATCTGGCGCCGGGTCTCAAGCAATAACTGGCGCACATGTTCATAGCAACTTCCGGCCTGGGTCTCATCGGCAGTGCGCAGATCCAAAAACTCCTGCCATAACTCCTCGGGCGGAAAGTGCGGACCGCATAGCTGAGCGCAGAGAAAACCATGGCACTCCGCCACCCCGACACCGGCATTGGCCGCGGACAACGATGATCCGAAATCCTCATACCCCGACATATTCGTCCAGTCCCCATCCCATGCAAGTGATGCCAGTACGGCAAGCATGCCGTCCCGCGAGTAATCAGCCTGTTGACCGTGATCAGGTCGCGCTCTATATTGTCCCAAAAATCCCATCGTCGTGCGCTGACAAAGCGCGCGGCCATGCCAGATTGCATCATGCCCGCAGCCAAACCAGAAATACTCGACCTCGCAGCACTCGAATCCCGGGTGGATGACCTCATTCGCACCGTGGATCAGCTCAAGACTGAAAACTCCGCGTTGCGCAGCCAGCAGGATAATTTAATCAGCGAACGCGCCACGCTGATTGAGAAAACCGAGCAGGCCCGCTCCCGTATTGAATCCATGATCACCCGCTTGCGGTCCATGGAGACACGCTAGTGAGCTCCGGGCTGCGTCCAGTTACCATTACCATTCTCGAGAAGGAATATCTGATCTCCTGTCATGATGAGGAGCGGGATCAACTGCACACCGCCGCCGCGTTCTTGAACGACAAGATGCGCGAGGTAAAGAATACCGGCAAGATTGTCGGCACCGAGCGCATCGCGGTCATGGCGGCGTTGAATATCACCAGTGAGCTGCTGTCCAAGCGTTCCGAGTCCGAGGACCTGAGCAGCTCAGTGGATTCCACCATCCAGCGTTTGCGCAGCAAGATTGACGCGGCGCTCACCCACGGCTCGCGGGTGGAAATGTAACGCCGGAGAAATTCCGCGTCGTTAATTGGTGGTACTGATTTCGAATTGGGTATCTTCTGCGGTGTTCGTGGGCGGACTGGTGTTTCTTGAGCCGATACTTAGTCTCCACGGGAGCAAAACCGCGATGTGGTGTGCAAGCCCGCCCTGAGCGGGAAGCCTGAAGCATCGTCCGCTGTTCCCACTTGAACCAATGGTTCAAGACTTAAGGTCTGTAGCGGCATTGTGGTTGATACCCATCTTTATTTTTGTAATTGCCGGCAGTATGCCGGCATTTTCTTTTTTGCGCTGGGAGGCGTTTCAGTGAACCACTGGCTGATGAAATCCGAACCTTCGGTTTTCAGCATTAATGATTTGGCGCGCCGCCCGGGCAAGCAGGATAGCTGGAACGGGCTACGCAATTATCAGGTGCGCAACATGCTGCGCGACCAGATGCGCCCCGGGGATTTGGCCTTCTTTTACCATTCCAGTTGCGACCAGCCGGGTGTGGCCGGAAGCATGAAGATCGTATCCGCGGGCTACCCCGATGCCTCTGCGCTGGATCGGCGCAGCGAGTATTTTGATCCGGACAGCACTAAATCCGAACCACGCTGGTATACGCTGGATGTACAACTGCAACGTAAATTCAAACGGGTGATTACCCTGCCGGAACTGCGCACGCAGAAGGCGCTGGCGGGACTCGCGCTGCTGCGACGAGGTAACCGCCTGTCAGTAATGCCGGTCAGCCCGGCGGAATGGAACAGTATCCTGAAGCTAGCGCAAACCTGATCACGTCAGGAACATGCGGTAGGCGGGATTACCGGTCTCCTCGGAATAATCCATACCCAGGTTGGCCAGAAATGTCAGGAATTCCGCGCGCTCCGGCGGTGGCACTTGCAGACCCATGAGCACCCGACCGTAGGCTGCCCCATGATTGC
>JAYUHG010000284.1:0-3712 GCA_043767195.1 Gammaproteobacteria bacterium
CGCGGCGATGTCCGCCTTGTAGGCGTATTCCCGCGGACAGTCGTTATCCACGGAAATGTACAACACCGGTTCGAGTCCCAGTTCCTTTGCGATGGCGTAGGTCAGCAGACTGTCCTTGCCCAGGGACATATTGACCACGGCGCGCTCAGTCAGGGGCTTGCTGCCAACCGGCGTCCTGGTGCGGTGGTTGGCGAAGCTGATCTCCTGCGCCATGAATCGTTGCAGTTCATCCGCCGTGGAAATGCCATCCACGTCCGCGCAAAAGGAAATGTTATTCATCATGGCCATGAAAATGTTGTGGCGAAACAGCGGCAGACTGGTTTCGTAATCCAGCGCCATGGTCTGATGCAGCATCCACGGCAGGTGCAGGGTTTTCAGGAAGGCAAAGTTGTCCGCGAAGGCCTCGCGGTGTGGGAACGCCTGCCATACGTCGCGCGGGTAATGCACGCTGAAGTGCCGCTCATCAAGTCGAAGCTCAAGGCCCGTATCCGTGACGTCACAACCTATGCGCATGAGAAAATTCCCTGGAGGCGGCGGCGAGTCTACACGATCATGCGTTTGAACCGCCGCACGGCCAGTAGCAACACGACCACGCCCAGCACGAATAAGGCGAGCGCATCCAGCCAAAGTTCCGGCGTGCCGGCGCCGCGCAGGATCACGCCGCGGCTGATGTTGACCATGTAGGTGGCTGGGATGAGGAAGCTCAGGCCGTAGAAGATTCCCGGCATATTGTCGCGCGGGAAGATGTATCCGGACAGGAAGACGCTGGGCAGGATGATCATCATCGCCAGTTGGATGGCCTCCGCCTGGGAGTTGGCCTTGGTGGAGATGAGGATGCCGATGGTCAGATTCACGAACAGGTAGCAAGTGGACAGCAGGATGAGCAGCAGCGGGTTGCCGTGGATGGGAACCTGAAACACGAAATTCATGAACAGCAACAACACACACATCTCGCACAGTCCGAGCACGAAATAGGGCGTGATTTTGCCCAGCATCAGCGCCAGCGGGCGCACCGGTGTGACCAATAATTGTTCCAGTGTGCCGCGTTCCTTTTCCCGCACCACAGAGAACGCGGTCAGCATGGTGGTTACGAACACCAGCAGAATGGCGATCATGCCCGGCAGGAAGAAGTTCGGCGAGCGCGACGCCGGGTTGAACATGATCTTTGGTCGCACATCAATGGGCCGGGTGGCCCCCTCTCCCAGCAGGCGGCGCAAGGATTCATCCAGACCAATCTGCCCGGTGACGGTCACGGCCTGGCCGGCAACGGAAGAGTCGGAGCCATCCACCAACACCAGCACCTGGGCGCTCTCACCGCGCAGCAGATCGCGGGCGAACTCCGCTGGGAACTTGACCGCGACACGGGCGCGACCGGCGACCATCTCGGCGTTCATGGCTTCGTCCGAGTACACGAATTTGTAGATGTGGAAGGTGTCGGCATTTCGCAGCCGATCAATGAACTCCCGGCTGGAACTGGATCCCGATGCGCCGTCGCCTGAAGCAATCCCACTCTGATCAAATACCACCGTGGGCACCTGGCGCACGTTGGTATCCACGGCAAAGCCGAGGATGATCAATTGAAACAACGGCATCATGAATGCCGCGAACAGCGCGAACCGATCCCGCACCGCGTGCAGCGTCTCCTTGTAGGCCATGGCCTGGAAACCGGTGAATGGGTTCATGCCGCGTCCAACTCCCGCTGGCGGCGTTGGGAGATTTCCACGAACACATCTTCGAGACTTGGCAACAGTGGTCGGGTTTCCTCAATCTTCACACCGCTGTGAGTCAGCCTTTGGGCAAACTCCTCCTGGGGGCAGGCGTTATCAATCAGAGCGTGAATGGAACGGCCAAAAATTGTCGCGCTGCGCACCGCGGGGATTTGGCGCGCGATACGCAAGGCCGAGGTGACTTCAGCGGCGGTGATCTCCAGCCGGTAGGTGCCGTCCGGTGTGATCTGCGGCAGGCGCCGCAACTCCGCTGGTGTGCCGTCGGCGATGATGCGGCCATAATAAATGTAGGCCAGATGGCTACAGCGCTCGGCTTCATCCATGTAGTGGGTGGTGACGAAGAAAGTGATGCCGTGACCGGAGAGATCAAATAACAGATCCCAGAGCTGGCGCCGGGCCACGGGGTCAATGCCGGCGGTAGGTTCATCCAGAAACAGCACGCTGGGTTCGTGCAATAGCGCGCAGCCCAACGCCAAACGTTGTTTCCAACCTCCGGACAACTTGGCAGCCTGGCGTTCAAGGTAAGGCTCAATGTTGATGCGGGCAATGATGTCGTCCATGCGCTGCTGCAACCTGGCGCCATACAAGTCGTACACCATGCCATAGAAGCGCAAATTCTCCCGCACCGTCAGATCGTCATAGAGCGCGAACTTCTGGCTCATGTAACCGATGCGGGCGCGCACGGCGTCGGGGTCCTTGACTACATCAATGCCGTCCACCCGGGCGGCACCGTGGGTCAGCGGCAATATGCCGCACAGCATTTTGATGGTGACAGTTTTGCCGCTGCCATTGGGGCCAAGGAAACCAAAGATCTCCCCCGGCTGCACCGCAAAGCTGATGCCGTCCACCGCGGTGAAGTCATCAAAGCGGCGCACCAGACTTTCAGCAAGGATGGCCGGCATGGGATGAAAACTCAGGGAAGAAACGTGACGCGGGCGCTCATGCCGGCGCGCAGCCGCTGCTCAGCGCTGTCCACGCGCAGTTTGACACCAATGACCTGGTGTACGCGTTCCTCAGGGGTCTGCACATTACGCGGCAGGAATTCCGCTTGCTGGCGGATTTGCTCCACGTGTACGGAAAAGGTTTCATCCGGAAAACTGTTGACGCGCAATTCCGCTTTTTGGCCGATACTCACTTTACCTATGCGCGTCTCAGGCACGTAGACCATGATGTATAGCTGTCCTGCTTCCAATAGTTTCGCAATGGATTTGCCGGCGGCGATCAGATCGCCGGGGCGCACATCCAGGACTTCGATCACTGCGTCCGCCGGAGCGTACACCTCGCGTTCCTGGTAACGCGCCTCGGCCTCAAGCAATGCACCCTCGGCCCGTTGCAATTCGGCCCGCGCGGCCTCCACATCTTCAGATCGAAAGCCACTCTCCACTCGCGCCGTCACGGCCCGCGCCGCCTCCAATCTTCCCTGGGCGGCACTGACCGAGCGTGATGCCCACTGCACCGCGGCCAGCGCTGCCTTGTGCGCAGCTTCGGCATCATCCAGGGCCTGTTGCGGCACCAGGTCCTGGGCGCGCAACTCCTGCGCGCGTTTCAGACGCTGTTCGGCATGGGTTAGATCCGCCCGCGCCCGATCCAGTTCCGCCCGGCTCTGGGCCACTTCGGCGCCGCGAAAACCATGGGTGTCGGTCCCGGCCGCGGCGCGGGCCTCGGCGATTTCCTCTGGTCGCGAACCTTTTTCCATCTTCGACAAATTGGCACGTGCCAGGGCCACTGCGGCCCTGGCCTGTTGCAATCGCCCTTCCAGTTCCTGTGCTTCAAAGCGCAGGATCACCGCGCCCCGGACAACTGCGTCGCCCTCGCGTACTAATACTTCCGCAACGCGGCCCCCTTCTTTGGAGCCGACTTCGATGTTGCGCGCCTCAATGGTGCCGTACACCTCCAGTGGTCCGTTGGCGCCGGACAATTTTTGCCAGGCGATGCCGGCGCCGATGGCTACGGCAATAAGAATCATCGCGATGCGTTTATTCATA
>JAYUHG010000285.1:0-3712 GCA_043767195.1 Gammaproteobacteria bacterium
CTGGACGAGGCCATGGATCACATAGAACGTTACGGCTCACGCCACACCGACAGCATTGTTACCGAAGACTTCACCCGCGCGCGCCGTTTTCTGCGCGAAGTGGACTCCAGCTCGGTAATGGTAAATGCCTCCACCCGCTTCGCCGACGGTTTCGAATACGGCCTCGGCGCCGAAGTCGGCATCAGCACGGATAAATTTCACGCCCGCGGGCCGGTGGGGTTGGAAGGTTTGACCAGTCAAAAATGGGTGGTGATCGGAGATGGAAGTGTACGGACGTAGAAAGAAGCTACAAGCTACAAGCAACAAGCTACAAGGGGAAACCCGTTCACGGTCCGCTGCCGCCACGTGGAGGTTTTTCTTGTCGCTTGTTGCTTGTGGCTTGTAGCTCTGGCCAGAATGGCCAGAATCATCGGTCTCTTAGGCGGCAGCTTCGATCCCATCCATCATGGTCATTTGCGCCTGGCATTGGAATGCGCTGCCGCGGTCGGATTCACGGAGACGCGGCTGATTCCGGCAGCGCAGTCACCCCACAGAACACCGCCCATTGCCAGTGCTGCGCAGCGGTTGCGCATGGTGGAGCTGGCGCTGGCAGGAGACACCGGCCTGTGCGCAGAGGACTCCGAAATCCGGCGCGGCGGGATTTCCTACACCATTGACACTCTGGCGGCGTTGCGTCGCGATGCCACAACGGATTCCCTGTGCCTGATCCTGGGTCAGGATGCGTTTCTTAAATTGCATACCTGGCGACACTGGGATCAGTTACTTGAACACGCCCACATTGTGGTCGCAGCACGACCGGGGCAGGATGCGGTGACGCCGGACCCGGCGTTGCGAGGACTAATCGAACGGCACGGCGTCAGTGATACGACGGCGCTGCGCCACAGAGAGGCCGGCGGTATATTGCAGATCACCATCCCGGCGCTGGATATTTCCTCCACAGGCATCAGGCATGCCATTGCGGCGGGCGAGAGCGTCCGTTACCTCATGCCTGAGCCGGTCATCCAATACATCAATCACGAGACCCTTTACCGGAACCCAAAATGAAAGTAACTACCGTGGCCAAGAAGATCGCAACTGCTCTCGATGATATGAAAGCAATGGATGTGCGCGTCATTGACGTGCAAAAGATCACATCCATTGCCGATGTCATCATCATTGCCAGTGGACGCTCGGACAGGCACCTGCGCTCCCTGGCGGGTGCGGCGGCGGAGGCTGGGCGTAAGTGCAAATTGCGTGTGCTGGGGACTGAAGGCGAAAACACCGGCGAGTGGGTACTGGTGGATTTGGGCGACATCATTGTGCATCTCATGCACCCCACGGCCCGCGTTTATTACCAGTTGGAGAAACTGTGGAGTGGCGGCAAGTACGACAGCGAGATGCCCGCGTAACGGAACGACGCAAAATCGTGTGGAGTAATCCATGCAATTGATGCTGGTGACCATTGGCCGTCGCGGGCCGCGCTGGTTGCAGGACGCCTGCGCGGAATATGCATTGCGGCTGCCGGCGGATATAAAATTGCGCAATCTGGATATCGCGCCCGCGCGCCGCAGCAACAGTGAGCCACGCGATCAAGTGCGCCGCTCGGAGGCAGAGAAAATTCGCGCTGCGCTGCGCGCTGACCAGCACATCGTCGTTCTGGATGAATCCGGCAAATCACTGACCACACACCAACTGTCAGCGCACCTGCGCCGCTGGATTGATTCCGGCACCGATGTGGCACTGGTGATCGGCGGCGCCGATGGCCTGGACCCGGCGTTGCGCAAGGAAGCCGCTGAATGCTGGTCATTGTCCGCGCTGACATTACCCCACGGCCTGGTGCGACTCCTGGTGCTGGAACAGGTGTACCGGGCCTGGAGTATTCTCAGCAATCACCCCTATCACCGTGACTGACTGCGATCTCTATCTGGCATCCCAATCGCCGCGGCGACACCAGTTGTTGCTGCAACTGGGTGTTCGTTTTGAAAGTCTGAACCTGGAAATCAATGAACAGCCGCGGCCCGGTGAGGCCGCCGCGGACCTGGTCCCGCGCCTGGCCCTGGAAAAGGCCCGCGCCGGAGCAGCATTGGCGCCCTTGCCGCGACCCGTACTGGGAGCGGATACGGAAGTAGTGCTGGATGGATCAGTGTTGGGCAAACCCGCGGACTTCCCCACGGCGGTGACCATGCTGCAGCGTCTGTCGGGACGTGATCACCTGGTTTATTCAGCGGTAGCACTGGCGCACCTGGAGCAGGCGGTACTGACCAGCGTCACACGGGTGCGATTCAGATCCCTGACCCGGACTGAAGTGGAAGACTACTGCCGCGGCGGTGAACCCTTCGGCAAGGCCGGGGCCTATGCCATCCAGGGTTTGGCCGCCGCCTTTATCGAACACATTGACGGCAGCTATTCCGGCGTCATGGGTTTACCACTGTTCGAAACGGCGGCGTTGTTGACCCGATGCGGCGTACCCATGCGGAGAAAACTCCCCGATGGTTCATAAATTATCGGGACTGTCCTCCGCGCCGGCGGTGGCGCGCAGTACTTCCAACTGAATATACGGTCGGCCCAGATTCACCTGATGTGGCGTACAGGTGGTGCGATCCAGCAACACCCTGGAGCCGATCTCCGCGAAAACCTTGTGGCGCAATTGTTCCACCAATTCGCAGTCGCCATTCTCCAGTTCCCGCGGACTGCGCGGACTCAGGGTCACCACATCCGTTTGAGCGGCAAATACCGGCCCATCAACACCATCATCCGGCACCAGATAAGGAAATGCCGCGCGCACATGCAGGCGCGGCGACATTGCAACGCCGCCGCCGATTTCACAGCCGCTGGCGCGCACCTGCGGATTGGCGCGGGCGCCCAGGGCCGCCAGGATCACCTTGACCTTGTGCTTCAAGCCTTCACAGGAGTAGCTGGTGGTGAAACCATGATAAGTGAACCTGAATTCCCGTTCCTTCCACACCGCCGGCGTCGCCTGTGCTGCTGTCAACGTAAGACAAATAATTGTCACGACCGCTGTCAATCCTGATCCGATTCTCATAATTCGTCGCTCCTGAAGATTTTGCGGATACTTTCCCATTGGACTGCCCCGGTGGGGGCCGGTTCCCATTTTGGTCCGGCAGCAAGATCGGCTCAAAACAGTCTGCGCAAGCAAACACCATGGTAGTGATCGATGATAAATACATAAATCTGGCGCCAATCCGGGCGCTTGGCGTCATCGGTGGGCCACCACAATTTACGATAAACCCAGTAGTTGTGATAATGCTCGGCGCAATAACTGATCATTTCGGCGTTCCGGGCGTCACCGGCAGCGGCCAGCGCCGGGTTCTGACTCAGGTATTCCTGAATCACCTGCCGGTAGGCCAGGTCAAGACGGGGGCGCCGGCCATCCTCCAATTCCGCCCGGTTCACCTGGGCCGCGAACTTCGCGGCGCTGTCGTCCAGTTGATCCAGCCGTTCCACACCGGGTCTGGACGCTGCCGCCCGTTCACAGGACACGCTGTCCCCCTCGGTACACTTCTTTTCCCAGAAATCGATCAGATCCACCTGTCTCGGCGCGGCGGTTTCCACGGCCAGGACGACCATCAGCAACAATTCCGGCATGCTGAACATGTCACCAGCCTGCACCAGCGCGGGCACGGACTCAAGCCGATCTACACCAGACTGCCAACCGCCGCCCATTCTTGCGACAATGCCACGCCATGATTGCCGCACCGGAAATTTTCATCCC
>JAYUHG010000286.1:0-3711 GCA_043767195.1 Gammaproteobacteria bacterium
GGCCTCGTCGAAGCGACCGAGCGCGGCCAGCGCGTAGCCACGGATGTTGCTGATTTTCCCCATATCAAAATCGGATATCTCCCCGAACGGCGCCGCCAGGTGCGGCAGGATGTTGTCCACGTCGTCCCTGGATATGGCGATACCGGCGCGCAGGATCCGGATCTGGTCCTGCAGCCGCCGATCCGGCGGCAGGGCCGCAACGCATTCCTCGAGCGTGAACAGGGTCGTCTCCGCATGGTCCGGGCGGTTCATGTGAAACAGCGCGGTGCACTGGGCGATCAGAAGTTTCGGGTGCGAACGGCGCATATCCTCCGGGATGCGGTTCACCCAGTCATCTACGCGCGGCATCCGGCCGGCCATCATCTCCGCCTGCGCCTGGGACTCGACGAGCCGGACGGCGTTGACGATGTCGCCGGAAAGCAGCGCGTAATCCACGGCCTCAGCAGGGAATCCCGCCACGCTGAACCACTCGGCTGCGCGCGCGTAGAGCCGTACTATCTCTCCCGGGTAGCGGCGTCGAAGCTGCCCGAACAGGAACTCCTGGAACAACTGATGGTAGCGATACCACCGACGCTCCTCATCGAGCGGCACGATGAACAGGTTGCGCCCCTCGATCATCTCCAGCATCTGCTGGCAATCCACGACGCCGGTGAGTTTCCGGCAAACGTCCGCATTCAGTCTTTGCAGTACCGAGGTGCGCAGCAGGAATTCACGCACCACCTCGGGCTGGTTTTCGAGCACCTGCACGGCGAGATAGTCGGCGATATCGCGAAACGTCCCGGAAAATGATTCGATGAATTCGTTACGGCGCGGCGCGTTCTTCAATGACAGTGACGCGAGTTGCAGGCCGGCGGCCCAGCCTTCGGCGTGTTCGAGCAGCGAGGAAAGCTGTGCGTCGGTGAGGTCCAGGCCCTGGATGCGAGTCAGAAAGTCGGACGATTCCTCCTGGTCGAAGCGCAGGTGCGCGGCGGTCACTTCCGTGAGCTGGTTCTGGACACGCAAACCCGCCAGCGGCAGTCCCATGCGGATGCGGCTGGACAGCACCAGGTGGAAGTGGTCGGGCGAGAGGTTTAGCAACAGTTCGATGAACTGCAATACCGGGTCGCTGCTCGCGAAGTGGAAGTCGTCGAGGAATGCGACGATTGGCGCTTCCATGTCCGCAATCTGGTTGACCAGTTCAGGCAGCATTTCCGTGATGTCGCTCAGTGAGGCGGTGTCGAGACGTTGCAGCGCGTCATGGCCAATCTCCGGCCGCACGGTCTGCAGTGCGGCGATAAAGTGGCGCGCGAAGCGCTGCGACGAGAAGTCTTCATGATCGAGCGACAGCCAGCAGCAGGACATCCTGCTGTTCAGGTGCCGGAACCACTGGCCGAGCAGCGTGGTCTTGCCGAATCCCGCCGGCGCGGCGACCAATGTGAGCCTGCACAGCGCGCGGGAATTCAACGCATCAAGCAAGCGTGACCGGGCTACCAGGGCCGCTGTCTCGACGGGAGGGTAAAGCTTGGTGCGGATGATCGTTTGGGATTCCATAATGGGGTTGCGCAGTAACTGAAGGATTTTAAGCCGCAGTCTCAGGGTAGCGGGTATGCCCGGTACAGGCGCACCACTTACTCCTGCAAAAACTCCAGGATAGCGGCGTTGAACTCCTCCGGTTTCTGCAGGAAGGCGAAATGGCTCGTGCCCCGGAGGATATTTAGTTTGGCCCTTGGGATCAGCCGCACCATCTCCGGATTGTGCTCCTGGCGGATGGCTTCGTCATGGTCGCCGTCGGCAATCAGCACCGGGACGCGGATAGTGGCAAGTTGCGCCGCGGTGTAATTCGGTTGGGTCGCCCACATGGTAGATATCTGGGCGACAAAGGCCTCATATTCCGTTGGCGTGGGTGACAGGCGGGCGTATTCGGCGGCCATATTATTAATGTATTGATTAAAGACGGGGTTGGTGCCGATATCGTCCCGGGATCCGGCGACGCTGGTGTTGGAACCGAAGGCGATGACCTTCGACACTTTGTCGGCGTGGTTCATGGCCAGGTCCAGGGCGATGATGCCGCCGTCGCTCCAGCCGATTAAGGCGGCCTTGCTGATCTTCAGGGAATCCATCAGTGCCGCCACGTCCGTGGCCATCAAGGCGTAACCGAAGGGTAGGGCCGAGCGCGTGGATCGGCCATGACCACGGCTATCAGCCACAATCACCTGGTAACCTGCCGCGGTAAGCGCGGGGATCTGATAACCCCAGATGTCGGAGTGACTGAGACCGCCGTGCAACAGGATTACGGTTCCACCCGCTGCATTGCCGCTGCCATAGATGGCGTAGTACATGCCGATGTCGTTGACGTCGGCGTGACCGCTGGCATCGGCCTTTGGCATGGGAGCAAAAGCCGGCAGGGTTTGCCAGACTGTTTCGGCCAGTACCGGCGCGGCGGTGGAAACAATCACCGTCAGAGCGTAGGCAAGGAGTTTTTGCATGGCGGGTACCTTATATATACGGAGCTGGTCGGTCCAGACCTGGCCTCGATTGTCGGCGTGGCCGTAGGTAACGTCAAACTGTTACTATTCTTCGCGCGCCGATCACGAGTAATAAAGAGGAGAACAGGAAATGCACAAGAGTCACGTCGCGCCGACCTGGCCAGATGGTTGGCGCCTGTTGGTATGCGGGATATTTCTCGCGGGATCCGCGGCATGTGATCGCGCGCCGCTACCCGACAGTTCGGCAAAGACTTATGCGGATGCCATCTACCTCAATGCCCGTATCTACACGGTTGATGAAAACCAACCCTGGGCCGAGGCCCTGGCAGTGAAGGATGGGAAACTCATGGTTGTGGGTGACGCGACCGCGGCGCGGGCTGTCGCCGGCCCGGCAACGCAGGTGGAGGATCTGGGCGGACTGATGGTTATGCCCGGTATTCATGACACCCATGTACACCCAATGGATGCCGGTCGCAAAGAATTGCTGGAGTGCGGATTTCCTTTCAGCCTGACCCTGGAGGAAATCCTGAAGCGTGTGCAGGAATGCGCGGCGACCACGCCGAAAGGTGAATGGGTTCGCGGCGGGCAGTGGTCGGCGGAAATGCTTGGCGGGAAAGAACCCCCCAATAAGTCAATACTGGATGCCATCGTGCCGGATCAGCCGGTGTTTCTCATGGATTCCACCGTACATAACGCCTGGTTGAATTCCGCGGCGCTGGAGCAGCTTGGCATCACCCGCGATACGCCGGACCCCAACGGCGGCACCATTCTCCATGATGCAACAACCGGTGAGCCCACGGGGATTCTGCTGGACAAGGCCGCCTATGAAGTCATGCGAAAACTGCCGGCGTTTGCGCCGCAGGAGTATGAGGATGCTATCCGCTGGGCAGTGAAAAGCCTGAACGCCGTGGGCGTCACAGCCATGAAGGACGCCCAGGCCGATCACTACACCATCAATGCCTACAGCAGCGCGGAATCCAATGGCGCGTTGACCATGCGCGTGGCCGCCAGCCTGCCCTGGAAGAATTCCTGGACCGAGACCCATGAGGAAGAAGAGCAGAACATCGCCAACCGTGGGCAATTGAAATCCGCATTGGCGAACAATAATTACATCAAGATGTTTCTGGACGGCATTCCCCCCACGCGAACAGCGGCGTTTCTCGAACCATATTTGCCAGACGCCACCCACAAGGACGGTGATACCGGCAAGCTGAATTATTTGCCGGAAGAATTGGCCGGGGATGTG
>JAYUHG010000287.1:0-3702 GCA_043767195.1 Gammaproteobacteria bacterium
CGGCTGATCCTCCTGGCCCCAGGCGTCACGCAGCCGCGCCGCAATGAGTTCAATGGGATCTGCTTTGCATTGTTCACGGTAATATTTCACCGATGACCAGGTTCCCAGATGTTGCAGTAGTTGTTCCAGCGTCCATTGGGTTTCATAAATAAATTCAGGCGACGGCAGATCCGGGAACGGGAAGGGCAGATGGCGATATTCAGTGTCCACCTGCTGTCGCTCCGGCGGCCAATAGGCACCGACAATGGGGCCATGAAACTCATCCACGCAGGCATCCACCGGGCCATTCACACGGGGCAGGCCATAGGTCCACAGCGCCAGTACGCCACCGGGTTTCAGTACTCGACGCACTTCATGATGAAAATGTTCGTGATTAAACCAATGCGCGGCCTGGGCCGCGGTCACCAGGTCCACGCTGCCGGAGGCAATCAACGCATCGGATTCCGCCGCGATGCGATAGCAAATGTTTGCTTGTGGCTCGGCTTCGGCGATCTGCTGCGGACTGGGATCCGTGGCCAGCACCTGGCGAAAATGTGTCGCCAATTCCATGCTCGCCTGGCCATTGCCGCAGCCACAATCCCAGGCCAGTTCTCGCACCGGACACAATTCCGCCAGGTAATTGAACAGTGCTGCCGGATAGCCGGGGCGGTGTTGGCGATAGGCGGCGGCGTGGCCGGAAAAGTGGTCCGCGAACTTCAATTTGGGGGTCATGGACAGACGATAGCTCGGAATTGATGGGCTGGACAGGCTTGCGCCAGCGAGCCGCTTGGGGAAAGATTTCAATGGGTTGCACGTAACTTGATACTGGCATTGGTAGTTTGAAACGAAAAAAAGTTCTTATATCATGATAGGTTACAATAATAGTTGAATAAGTTGGATGAGCATCGGCACCAGGAATTTCTAAAGGTATGAATGACGGGGAATTGGGGATCAAACTCGCACTGCTGGCATTGCTGCTGGTGGCGTTGCCCGTGCATGCAGACATATATAAGTATGTGGACAAGCATGGGCGCGTCATTCTCACGGACAAGCCCGCCCACACTGGCTATAAACGCCTGGTCAAGACCTGGAAAGGCTGGGAGGAGTCCAAAAGTAAAATTGCGATTAAGGACTTTGACAAAAATCGTACGCGCTTTACCAGCGCCATTAAGCAGTATGCGGACCGGTACAAACTTCCGCAGTCGCTGCTGCACGCGGTTATCACCGCGGAATCCGCCTATGACCCCGAGGCCGTATCCCGCGCCGGGGCCGTGGGCCTGATGCAACTGATGCCGGAGACGGCAAAGCGTTACGGCGTCGCCAATCGCCGCAATCCCTCCGACAACATCAACGGCGGCACGCGTTACCTGCGCGATCTGCTGGCGATGTTTAACAACAACGTGCAATTGGCGCTGGCGGCGTACAACGCCGGTGAAAATGCAGTAAAGAAGTACGGCAACAAGATCCCGCCCTATGCGGAAACACAGAATTACGTGAAAAAAGTGGTCAGCCTGTATCAGCAGTACCGCAAGACCATGACGTAATCGAATAGAGTCGTTCTCCGTCCGTTGCCAACGCGCCATGTCTGACAGCAAACAAAAGAATTACGCCGGTGTATTCGATAACCGCATCGGTTTCGGTGCGCGTCCCGCGTTACTGTGCATTGATTTCGTGCGCGCTTACACCACCGAAGGCTCACCGTTATATGCGCCGGATGTAATCCAGGCCGTGGGGCAAACCGTGGCGGTATTGGCCGCCGCGCGCCAGGCCGGGATCCCGGTCATTCATACCAATGTCTGCTACACGCCGGACGCCTTCCTGGACGGCGGCATCTGGCTGAAGAAAGTCCCGGCGTTGAAAATGATGGTACAAGGTAACCCGCTGGCAGAGACCTGCGCCGAGGTTCTGCCCGCACCCGGAGAGCCTGTGTTCACCAAGCAATATGCCAGCGCCTTTTTCGGCACCAGCCTGGCGGCCACCCTCACTGGCGCCCAGGTGGACACGACAATCATTGTTGGCTGCTCCACCAGCGGTTGCATCCGGGCCTCGGCGGTGGATGCGGTCCAGCACGGCTTCCGCCCCATAGTCATTCGGGAGTGCGTCGCGGATCGTCATCCCGAGCCCCATGCAGCCAATCTTTTCGACATAGACAGCAAGTATGGCGACGTGGTGGACAGGGCCGAGGTATTGGCTTGGCTGGCCAGGTATTCGCGTCGCGATTGATTTCCCCACTTCGTGGCATAATTGGCCACGGATTTATCAATTCAAACCCGCAGCAGGAGATTATGGCAATGGCTATCAAAGTAGGCGACAAGGTTCCCGCAGGAAAATTTTCAGTCATGAAGGCGGAAGGTCCGTCCGCATTGACCACGGATGAATTGTTCAAGGGTAAAAAGGTGGTGGTGTTCTCGCTGCCCGGCGCCTTCACTCCCACTTGCTCCAAGCAACATCTCCCCGGCTTCGTGCAACAGGCCGATGCCATCAAGACGAAGGGCGTTCACACCGTGGCCTGCCTGTCAGTGAACGATGTGTTCGTGATGGATGCCTGGGGCAAATCCAGCGGCGCCGACGGCAAGGTGGTCATGCTCGCCGACGGCAACGCCGATTACACCAAGGCCTTGGGGCTGGAACTGGATGCCACCGGCTTCGGCATGGGCATTCGCGGCCAGCGTTTCGCCATGGTGGTGGAAGACGGCAAAGTCACGGCCCTGGAAGTGGAGCCGGCGGCCAGTGGTTGTACCGTCAGTTCCGCCGCGGGCATCATGAGCAAACTATAATTTTTACAATCCGGGGCCGGTCATCCGGCCCCGGATTTTCCCACTATTATTGACCTCATTAGCAGAGCGGCGCACACTGGCTGTGTCAATAAAAAATAACTAAAAGGAGCCTCGTGCCGGTGTCTGCATTGACACTCGCCGATCCCCTGGTGCACTGGCTTCAAGAAAAAGTAGCGGTCCAATGGCTCAACTTGGAACCTGACGAGATCCGTCCGGCGGCGTTGTGTTTTGCCATTTCCTTCACCTGGGGTTTCGCCCAGATGCTGAACTGGACCGCCGCCAACACGCTGTTCCTGCAGTATTACGACGCCGCCGATCTGCCGATTATCAGCATCGCCAGCGCGGTGTTGATTCCGTTGTCAGGTTTGGCGTTCCTCAAGCTCAATCGCTGGTTACCGTTCTCGAAACAGTTTCTCATCTTCGCGCTGCTATTCGTGCTCATGCCGGTGGCGTTCCGATTTTTGCTGGCTGGCGGGGAAGCGCGCTGGCCCAGCCTTGCATTCGCGGTCTGGTATTACCTGGACGTGGCGTTCGCGGCCTTGCTGATTGATGCCTTCATCAACCGCATGTTTAATCTGCGCCAGGCGAAGCGTGTGTTTGGGCCGATCTCCACCGGTTCCGATATGGCGGGTGTCCCGGCTGGGCTGCTTGTGGGTGTGGTGGTGGGGCACTCCGGGGTGGAGAACCTGCTGTTGCTGGCTGCCGGGATCAGCGCTGTGGTGTTACTGCTGTTTTACTACGCCACTCATGCGTACCGATCCCGGGTGGAGTCAGGCGACGTGCATGTGGATGACGCTGCGGAGGATGGCGCCGGCGCGGCCATTTCCATCAGGGCGCTGCTCAGAAACCCGCTGGTGTTGTGCATTCTCGCCATTGAGGCATTGGCGGAATTCAACCTCGAGTTCGTTAACAACGCGTTTTATTCCCAGACCGAACAGTTCATGAC
>JAYUHG010000288.1:0-3689 GCA_043767195.1 Gammaproteobacteria bacterium
TCCACATTGCGCGCCAGGATCGGCAACTTATGAAACTCCGCCGCCGCCGCCCCCGCCAACGCCGCCGCGCCGTCCTCCACCGTTGCCATGCGCGCCGCTTCCGAATTACTGCTCACCGGGATGCGTTCCACAGCCGGCAGATTGCCATTCAACCAGGCACGGCATTGGGCCAGCGACTGCTGATGGGAATACACGCGCCGGATGCCAGACAGGTCTGCGCTGCGACTCATTAAATGTTGATGAATGCGCAGCTCCACCTCGCCACAGATGCGCAGGGGGGAATTCATCAACAGGTCCAGGGTGTGGTTGACCACGCCTTCAATGGAATTCTCCACCGGCACCACCCCGAAGTGACATTGCCCCGCCTCCACCTCCCGGAACACCTGATCAATCCCGGCCAAAGCCGCAGTGCGCACAGAATGGCCGAAATGCTTGATCGCGGCGTCATGGGTGAAGGTCCCTTCCGGACCGAGGTAAGCGACGCTGATAACCTGCTCCAGGGCGAAACAGGCGGAGATAATTTCCCGGAACAGACGCGCAATCTCCTCAGAGGACAGCGGCCCGGGATTGGATTCCATGACGCGGTGCAGGATCTGCGCCTCACGCTCGGGCCGGTAAAAAACACTGCTGCCCCCTGCGGCGCGCTTGATATGCGCCACCTCGGCCACAGCGGTCGCGCGCCGGGACAGCAGCTCCAGCAGTTGCCCGTCAATCTGGTCAATACGCGCCCGAATGGCGTCCAGGTCGTTCGAATTCTTGCTCATGGGAAAGGCTCAGCCGCAGGGAAAAAACGCCACACAGTATACAGGAGCGATCCGGCATTGTGCTTCGCGGGCGTTCCCGGGTTCGCCGCAAGTCCAACCCGAATTTGCTATTCACTTTCAACTTTACACTTTTAACTCCCCCACCATAGTTCACTAACCATAGCGCCGCGCAAAATCCCCCATGAAGTCAATCAGAGCAGCAACCCCCGCATCCGGCATGCCGTTATAGAGACTGGCGCGCATGCCGCCCACGCTGCGATGTCCGGCCAGGGCTTCCAGTCCGGCGTCATGAGCCTCCATTAAAAACACTTTGTCGAGTGCCGGATCAGACAGCACAAAAGGCACATTCATACGTGAGCGGAATTCCACCGGCACCGGGTTGGTATAGAAGCCGCTGGTATCAATGGCTTGATACAGCAGCCCGGCGCGGCGCAGCGCGTTTTTCTCCATGGCCTCCACACCACCCTGTTGACGGATCCACGCGAACGTCAAGCCGGCGAGGTACCAACTGAAGGTGGCAGGGGTGTTGTAGAGGGAGTTGTGGGCGGCGTAGGTGGCGTAGTCGTACAACGTTGGTACCTTGGCTGAGGCGCGACCGATGAGATCCTTGCGCATGATGACCAGCACCAGTCCGGCGGGACCAAAATTCTTCTGCGCACCGGCGAAAATTATCCCGAAGCGGGATACATCCACTGGCCGCGACAAAAAATTGGAGGTCATGTCACTGACCAAAGGCGGGCCGGAAACCTCGGGCACAAACTGAAACTCCACACCGCCGATGGTTTCGTTGGCGGTGTAGAAGCAATAGGCGGCATCGGCATCCACCTGCCAGGTGTCACGGGATGGAATGGTGGTAAAGCGCGTGGACTCGCTGCTGGCGGCCACGGTCACGGTGCAATAGCGTCGCGCCTCCGCCATTGCCAAACCCGACCAGTGACCGGTGTGCAGATAGCAGGCGCGGTCGCCGGGTCCGGCCAGGTTCAACGGCACCATGGCGAACTGGCTGGTGGCGCCGCCCTGAAGAAAAAGAATTTCGTAATCGGCACCGATGTTCAGCAAGACGCGCAGATCGGCGCTGGACTGTTCAACGATGGAGAGGAATTCCTTGCCGCGGTGGCTCATCTCCATGATGGAGATGCCGGTGCCATGCCAGTCCAGCAGTTCCGCCTGGGCCTGCTCCAGTACGGCGTGCGGCAACATGGCCGGACCGGAGGCGAAGTTGTAAACCGTGCGCCCAGATTGATGCATACCTGTTGCGCTTGCCATAACTACGTTGCTCGCTCCCTCGAAATCCTCACGTACTGCCGTGTACGTTCCGGTTTCTCGGGAACTCGCGCCTGTTCGACCTCCATGGACGACCGCCAGGGATGGCGGAAGTGCGGAAAACGCACGGAGCAGTTTTCCGCTGGAGGGAGTGCAGATGGATTGACTGGAACAATCCATGCCTGGCTGCGCTCACGACGGTTTGCATCAATCTGTTTCAATTACTGGGTCACGCAACCGGAGGCGGTATCGCTTCCGGTCCGCCTGATTCACCCGGTTCACCCTGATCTCCAAACTCCTCGGCGATGCGTTCCAGGCCGGCAAGTTTCTCACCTTCGTCTACGGCCACCAGACGCACACCCTGGGTATTGCGACCCATGGACGACACGCCGGCCACTTCGGTGCGGATCAATGTGCCCTGGCTGGTAATCAACATGATCTCGTCGTTGTCATGTACGGACACCGCTCCCACCACTTTGCCGTTACGTTCGCTGGTCTGGATGGAAATCACGCCCTGGCCGCCACGGCTCTGGGGGGAATGGTCGTCAACGGGGGTGCGCTTGCCATAGCCATGTTCCGTGGCGGTCAGCACACTGGTGCCGGTTTCGACAATAATGAGTGAAATGACCTTCTGATCTTCGCCGAGTTTTATACCGCGTACGCCGCGGGCATTGCGGCCCATGGCGCGTACATCGGATTCGGGGAAGCGTATGACCTTGCCGGTGTCGCTGAACAACATCACGTCGTGGGTACCGTCGGTGAGTTCCACGCCCACCAACTGGTTCCCCTCCAACAACTCCACGGCGATGATGCCGCTGGGCCGCGGGCGCGAGAAATCCTGCAACGGCGTTTTCTTCACCGTGCCGTCCCCGGTGGCCATGAATACGAACTTGCCCTCGGAAAATTCCTTGATGGGCAACATGGCGGTGATGCGCTCGTTTTCCTGCAACGGCAGCAGATTCACAATCGGGCGGCCACGGGCGGTGCGGCTGGCCTGGGGGAAGTCATAGACCTTGAGCCAGTAGACCCGGCCACGGCTGGAGAAACACAGCACGGTGTCGTGGGTGTTGGCCACGAACAGCTTGTCTATGAAATCCTCTTCCTTGACCGTGGTCGCGGTCTTGCCGCGGCCACCGCGGCGCTGGGAGCGATAGGTATCAATGGGCTGGGACTTGGCATAGCCGGCGTGGGACAACGTCACCACCACCTCTTCCGGCGTGATCAAATCCGCCAGGCTCAGGTTTTCATGATCCACCACAATCTCGGTGCGACGCGCGTCGCCATACTGTTCTTTAATGTGATCCAGCTCCTCGCGGATCACCTGCATCAGCCGTTCCGGCCGGGACAGAATGTCCAGCAGGTCGCGGATACTGTTCAGCAACTCCTTATACTCTTGCAGGATTTTGTCCTTCTCCAGGCCGGTAAGCTTTTGCAAGCGCAGATCCAGGATCGCCTGGGCCTGGGGTTCGGATAACCGGTAGCCACCGGGAACCAGACCCAACTCGGCGGACAGATCATCGGGCCGCGATGCCTTGGCGCCGCTGGCCTCCAGCATCTGCACCACAATGCCCGGTTCCCATTGCCGTGCCACCAGCGCATCCCTGGCATCAGCGGGTGAAGCGGAGGCCTTGATCAGGGCAATGACCGGATCAATGTTGGCCA
>JAYUHG010000289.1:0-3651 GCA_043767195.1 Gammaproteobacteria bacterium
AATGATCTGCCTCGGCAACATCGGCCAGATTGACACACCGTATCTGACTGAAACCACCTCCGGCCTGACCTACGTCGTGGATCGCTTCAAGCATTGGCAGCACAGCGGTCACATTACCTTGCGCCGGGGTGAGCGATCACGGCTGGCGGATTTTGCCAGTGAGATTCTTTGAGCGGGATGGCAAAAACATTCCGTTGAGTGGCCGATAAGGAGTTTTGAATGATGGACGAGATGAGCCGCATCGACGAACTCCTTCTTGCACACACAACGGCGAACTGGCAAAAGGTGGCAATGGTCATAGCAACGACATTAACGGAGCAAGAGGATGTTCTGGATGATATCGATGACACTTTACTTGTGCGGCGGATCCAGTATCTAGCGCACACCGGCAGATTGGAGTCGCGTGGAAACCTGGATAAAATCCGCAATAGTGAAATCCGTCTGCCCTTCATCGCACAGCTAAAAACTGAGGCTGGCAATTGAGATGCATCCGCCCAATAGCCCGGTAAATCTGACGCGCGATGCTTCGAGAGGAAAGTTCAGACTATTTTCGCTCACGACTTGGGAGATGACTTCGATAGCGCCAACGGCGCGCCGCTATCCCAGCCTGGGGCAACGCCCCAGGTAATAACCCGAAAACACACAGAGGGCTGAAAGCCCGATCCATCAACCCGCCGATGCACGTCCCGTCACCATCACACCACCGCCGTTAGATGAATGGGTCGGGCCTTTGGCCCGAGACCTTTTTCGCTCCGACTCTCGCGCCTCGCGCCATTCAGCACTACAGTAAATCCAAAATCGAAGCGGTAGCACACACAACCGGTGCCGCCACCGTGACTGTCCAAGAGCGGCGTCTGTTAAAGTTTCCACGGCCATGCACCGTGATGGATTACTATTTATCCGTTCTGCCGACTCAGATGATCATGCCCATGGACTACCGCCAACTCACTCTGGACATCAAGGCCTGGGCCTGTGATCTAGGCTTTGAACAGATCGGCATTACCGCGCCGGATCTGGGCGCGGATGAGGCACACCTGTTGGAGTGGTTGCGCCAGGGGCGACACGGCGCCATGGACTATATGGAGCGGCACGGCACACGGAGATCACGACCGGCGGAACTGGTGCCGGGCACGGTGCGGGTTATCTCCGCGCGGCTGGATTATTTCCCGGCCAGTGCCGCGCCGGCGGAGGATGTGCTGGCCGATCCGGAGTTGGGCTATGTGTCCCGTTACGCACTCGGCAGGGACTATCACAAGGTGTTGCGGGGCCGGTTGGCGAATATGGTCAAGCGCATCCAGTCCGTGTGCGATCCATTCGCGGCGCGGGCCTTCACCGATAGTGCTCCGGTGCTGGAAAAGGCACTGGCCCGCAACGCGGGGTTGGGGTGGATCGGCAAGCACACGAACTTGATCCACCCCCAGGGCGGGTCGTGGTTTTTTCTTGGTGAAATTTATACCGACTTGCCGCTGCCGGTGGACGACGGTTTTCAGCACAGTCACTGCGGCACTTGCTCGGCCTGCATCACTGTGTGCCCGACCCAGGCCATTGTCGCGCCCTATCAGGTGGACGCGCGCCGCTGCATTTCCTATCTGACCATTGAATGGCGCGGCAGTATCCCGGAGGAATTTCGCGCCCCCATGGGCAACCGTATCTATGGTTGTGATGACTGTCAGTTGGTCTGTCCCTGGAATCGTTTCGCCCGTAAAACGCCGTTGCCGGACTTTGAGCCGCGTAACGGATTGGATAGCGCGACGCTGGTGGAATTATTCAACTGGACCGAGACGGAATTTCTGCAACGCACTGAGGGCAGCCCCATTCGCCGCATCGGTTATGAATGCTGGCTGCGCAATATCGCGGTGGCTCTGGGCAATGGGCCGAACTCAGAATCCACGCTGGGATCTCTCCGGGCGCGGGAAGATCATCCCTCGGAGCTGGTGCGCGAGCATGTGCGCTGGGCGCTTTTACGGCTCGAGGAAGTGAAAAGTTAACAGTACAAAGTGAAATCAACTCCCAAGGGATCGTTTCAGAGAGTGGTTTGTCCTGTTTTGCACTTTGTACTTTTTACTTTTAACTTTTCACTTCCCCACTATCTAGCATTTACGTTCAGCCATTCCACAATACGCCCGGCCAATTCATCTTCCCTGCCGTGAAAACCCGCGCCGGCGTCGGCAATCACGATCCGGTCAAAAGCCCGCGCCTTGTTCTTGCGCCCCCATAGTTCCCGATCCGGTGCCTGCAACAGGACCATGGCGCCGTCCCCGGCGGCGTAAATATCCAGCACCGGCGCTTTAATCGTCTCCAGACTTTTTGGAAAGTTTACCGGCGCGGCCAGGTGAGAGGGTATTTGCAAGCTGATGGCCACAAAGGCGCCGATTTCCTTGTTATGCAAACCGAGATGACGCGCCCCCACAGCAGCGCCGAAACCATAGCCCACTAATGCCACTGGCTTGATGCCGCGGGCAGTGAGCCACGCCGTTGCGGACTGAATGCGCGGCCACACGCGCTTGGGCATTTCCGCTTCATCGGCCTGGGACGCCTGTAGTGACAGACGTGGCAACTGAATGGATAAGGTTCCCCAGCCCAGGGCCGGAAGGCGGGTGCGCAGGGGCTGGATCACTTCGGGCCAATCCGGATGGCCACCGAAACCATGCAGCAGAATAACCACGCGTTGCGGCGCGTCCGGTGGCGGCGCCATGTACAACCCCAGGAATTGCCGCTGCCCCGACTTCAGCCAGACCCTCTCTCCGGGAACCGCTCGTTCCGCCAACCGATCCGCCACCACCTGCTCAAACTCAGAAACCTGACCGGACTCGGTCGCTGCCGAAGCAAGCATAAGCAGCAGCATAATTGCATGACATGTCAGCCTCATGGCATGGGAATTTAGCAGATCGCCGCACGCTGGGGTAAAGTGCGCGCCATGCAGGATTTCGTCATAGCGCCGTCCATTCTGTCCGCCAACATGGCGCGCCTCGGCGCTGAGGTGGAGACCGTGCTGGCCGCTGGCGCCGACTTCGTGCATGTGGATGTCATGGACAACCACTATGTGCCCAATCTCACCTTTGGCCCGGTGATCGTAAAGGCCCTGCGCGACTTCGGCATTACCGCGCCCATGGATGTGCATTTGATGATCAAGCCGGTGGACCGCATCGTGCCGGAATTCGCCCAAGCTGGCGCCACCTATATCACGTTTCATCCTGAGGCCAGCGATCATGTGGATCGCACCCTGCAACTGATCCGCGACCACGGCTGCAAGGCCGGCTTGGTATTTAATCCGGCTACGCCACTAGACCACCTGCACCATGTCCTCGATAAAGTGGACATGGTGCTGTTGATGTCCGTGAACCCAGGTTTCGGCGGTCAAAGTTTTATTTCTTCAGCATTGACCAAGCTGCGCGAAGCCCGGCGTATCATTGACGCCAGCGGCAGACCCATTCGTCTGGAGATAGACGGCGGCGTAAAGGTTGACAATATCCACGCCATCGCTGAAGCCGGGGCGGATACTTTTGTGGCGGGATCGGCGATCTTCGGCAGTAAAGACTACCCGGCTGTCATTCGGGCGATGCGCGAGGAGTTGGCGCAGAGCAACAAGCAACAAGCAACAAGCAACAAGTGAACCACGGCCTCCTTGTGGCTTGTTGCTTGTAGCTTGTT
>JAYUHG010000290.1:0-3639 GCA_043767195.1 Gammaproteobacteria bacterium
ATTGAGACCCAAATTCCGCGGGAATTCATCCGTCCGGGCTTTGATGTGAGCTTTGTGGGCTCCCGCAAGCTCATGACCCTGGCCAACAGCTATTACGACCTGTACATCATGGACACCATTGTCATTGACGCCTGCGTAGCCGCGGAACAGGAAGGATTCGACGCCGTGTGCATCAACACCGTCAGCGACTCGGGCCTATACGCCCTGCGCTCCCGTCTCAATATCCCGGTTATCGGCCCCGGCCAGGCCAGCTTTCACCTGGCCTGTGTCCTCGGCCATAAGTTCTCAATCCTTACCATGTGGGAACCCTGGGTCCCCCTGTACCGCAAGACGCTGAAAGAATACGGCTTGGAACACCGCTGCGCCTCCATCCGCCACATTAATACCCGCCCCGACGTGCAGGAACTGCTGCAAGGTAAGGAGGAAATCGTCTTCGCCAAACTGGAGCAAGCCGCAAGGCTTGCCATCGAAGAAGACGGCGCCAGTGTTATCGTGCTGGGTTCCACCACCATGCATCAATCTCATAAGTACCTTGCCGAACGCCTGCCGGTGCCGGTCATCAATCCCGGGTTGGTGGCTTATAAACTCTGTGAAATGTTTTTGGAACTGGGGCTGGCGCATTCAAAACACGCCTGGCCAAGTCCGGAGACATTACAAGATGCTAATCTGTTCTCGTGAATCAGTTACAAGTCATAAGTTATAAGTAAAACCATGAAATCAGCCCGCTCCAATACTCCCCAACGCAACTGGCACCTCGCAAAAACCACCCACGAAGGCGCCACCACGGACTTCGAATGGGCGCTGTTGAGATTTCAACAAGCCTGGGAACGCTGGGTCACCCAACTGGGTGCCATGTCCGGCATGGGGGAATTGAGTTATATCGAGATGGTCATCCTGCATGTGATCCGCATGCAGGACCGGCCCAAGACCGGAGCGCAGATAGCGCGGCAGTTGAATCGTGACGATATTCCCAATGTGCAGTATTGCCTGCGCAAGCTGGAAAAAATGCGGCTGTGCAAGAAGGTCAAAGAGAAGAAATCCAAGACCTTCGCCTACGAAGTCACCGCCGCGGGACGTGAGCTCACCGACCAATACGCCTCCATGCGCCGCCACCTGCTCACGGAACAGTCCACCATCATTGGTCAGGTGGATCAAAAACTCGCCGAGGCGACCAAACTCATCAACCTGATGACCGGTCTGTATGACGAGGCTGGCCGAACCTCCGCCACCTACAACTCCCTGATGCAATCACCGACCACCGGCAACCGGTAAACGCAGCTCCGTCATCACCGCCTGATTCTTTTACTGGCACCCATTAAAACCAGCGGATCATTCCCAACATGTTCACCGTCCATCATGGTCAGAGGTTGTACGCCACGTGAGGTATAAACCTCGACTTTTGGCATTGGCGATAGCTTTGATCGCTACCATGGTCACTGCCGACCCGGATATACAATGTAAACCGGTGGTAGAGGCGCAACCCGATCAGGGTTGGTTCCGCGTACGCCCCCACGAGAATGCCTTCATTCACTGCACACTCACACGGGAAACACTGACCCGGCAGGTGCAAGAATTTCTGTCCGGCGCTGATATCGGCGTGAACGGATTTCAGTCCTTGTCCTTGGGGCGGTTGGTGGACCACCCATGGTTGTCTCGGTATTTGGCAGAACAGGCATTGGCCGATGGCAATTGGGACGCGGTACGTGGAATGCCGCGCAACGGGGACATCAACGGATTCGTGCGCTCCACGCTGACCACCCCCGCTGCCCTCGCTCTGCTCCAGTCCGTATTCGAGGGCACCGGTTACACCGTCACCGGCGTGTCGGTGGAGAAAGTGCTAGTGCTGCCGGCGAATAGCATGCCGTGGCTGGAGACATCGCACACCGAACTTGTGCCTTTCGATGCGTTGACTTTCGTCAGGCTGGAAAGAAACTGAAGCATCTCAGCGGCGTGGAATGCGCCACCGAGAATTTGAATCAAGACATCGCCGCTGCCGGGCGAAACACCCAGCAGCGCAACAGCGGGTAAAGCACCAAGGACAGCATAATCGCAGTCAGCGCCTCAACCGGAATGACGACATTCAGTACATGCCGTGATAGCACATAAGATGCACACAACGTCACCACCCCGGCCCAATTCACCGCCTCCGCACCATAACGGGTGATGTCCTGTTGTTTCAGCAGCGGACGGGCGATGAAATAGTCCGCGAGCATAATGCCGGCGAAACTGGTGGTCAGGATGCCCAGGATCACCAGGAAGGCGTTGAACCACACCAGTATGTCGCCTACCAGAAATAGCAACGCCAGCGCGTTGGCTAACAGGATGAAGACAAAGCGGCCTGGTCGCCAGCCCAGCAGCGCGTCGAACAGATTAGCCAGCGACAGGGAACTGCTATACGCATTCACCACCTGCGCCTTGGATTGCGCCGCCACCATTAACAGAGTGCCGAAGATGCCGCCGAAAACGATAAATGCGGCGGCGACCCGATCCGGATTTTCTACTGCGATGGCGCGCGCCGCCTCCGGCGTCACGCCAACCACATTGACGTAATAGTCCACCAATGCGGGCATCCCGGCGTACATGATCACGGCGCCCAGGAATACCATGATCACATCCAGAAACAGGTTGCCCAGAAAAGCGGCGATGCCGATATCCGCCGATGTGCGCGCATAACGGCCCAGATCGGCGTTCAACAAAGCCAGGGCTCCGGCGGATCCAGACAGGATATTGACGGAGAAGATATAGGCCTGCATGGGCGACGCCGCGCCCAGTTGTTGCAGGGTCTCCGGCGCCAGTTGCGCGCCAAAGCTGCTTACCGTGCCCCAGTCCTGCCCTGAATCTCCCACAATCTTCACCATCATGTATGCCAGCACACCGAGAAACCCCACCAGCATCAACGACGACACCCGGGTGACGGCATTAAAGCCATAAGTGGTCAGCAACACCCAGCAGCCAGTAAGCAAACCGTAGATGATCACCTGATTCAGCAGCGTGTCATCCAATTCGAAATAAAACAGAAAGCCCTTGTACAGCAACACATTCTCAGCCGCGATGAAGCCGATGATCATGAATCCGAAGATGGAAGCGGTAAGGATTGAACCCCGCACACCGAAACCGTAAATGCGCGACATCAGACTGCTGGCCAAACCCGAATGATGGGCCACATGACCCACGCCCCACCCCAACACCCCGCCCACCAGGGCCACGGTGATCCCGGCCAACATGCCGATATATATCCCCGCGGCAAAACAGATCATGGCACCGATGTATAACTGGATGAGCGTGGTGACGATGCCCACGGTATTCCAGGACAGATCCAGCCACGAATGGCGCTGGGCATCCGGCACCCGCTCCAGGGCGTGGTCCTCGATGACTTCCTGAAGGGATGTTGGCTCAGACATGATGGAGGTGATGGTAGCATTGCTAACCATGGCCAACCCAACACCCATCCAGCGTCCATTCAAAATACTGGCGACCGGTCTCGGATTTCCGGAAGGCCCGGTCGCCATGGACGATGGCTCCGTCGTGTTAGTGGAGATCGCCCGGGGATACGTGACCCGGGTGACGCCAGACGGCAAGGCAAATACGCTGGCAAATACCGGTGGCGGTCCCAATGGCGCCGCTGTCTCGCCTGATGGA
>JAYUHG010000291.1:0-8625 GCA_043767195.1 Gammaproteobacteria bacterium
GGCGACGTACTTCTGATCGGCGCGCAAATAGGCCACCTCATGCACCGGCACCAGTTGCAAACCTTCATGGGATCGAATGCTCAGGTGTGAGCGTCGCCGGGAATCGGGTTGACGGCGGCGCAGTTCCACGAGCTGTGCGTCTTGCAGCAGGCGCGCACGATTCAGAGCGTGGATCAGCCGCTCCTCGCGCACCGGTTTCAGCAGATAGTCAATGGCACTGGACTCAAAGGCTTGTAGCGCATGTCCGTCATTGGCCGTGGTGAAGATAACGGCGGGCGGTTGCGCCAATCGCGTCAGATGTATGGCGGTCTCCAGACCATCCATGCCCGGCATGCGGATGTCCATCAGCACCACATCAGGATTTTCCCGTTGTACCAATTCCAGCGCGGTAATGCCGTTTTCGGCTTCAATTGTCGTATGTCCGGCGCCGCTGTCCCGCAGCAGTTCGCGCAATCTGGCGCGCGCCAGCGGCTCATCATCAACGATCAGGATTTTCATCGGGCAATAACAACTCAACAGTGTAATGGCCGGACTGTTCCAGAACCCGTACCAGGTTATCGCGGCCAAAAAACGCCGCCAATCGCTGCCTGACATTTTCCTGGGCCATATGGTGCCCGTGGCGGTGACCCGCGTCGGACTCTCCCGGCGCGACCGGATTGGTAAGTGTTATCGTCGTTGCGCCGGGGGTCACATTACAGACGATGGTTACGGTGCCGCCGGTGGGTAGCCGCTCAATCCCGTGGTAAATGGTATTTTCCAGCAATGGCTGCAAAGTCAGCGCCGGCAGACGCTGGTCCAGGTTTTGTGGGGGAAGCTGCCAATCCACCCGCAGGCGGTCGCCCAGGCGGTGTTGCTCAATGCGCAGGTAGCCCTTGCAGAGCTCGATTTCCTCCGCCAGCGTGACCGGTTGGCCGGCGCTGTTAAAGCTGGCGCGCAATAAGTCGGACAAGTCTTCCACCGCCTGTTCCGCCAACTTTGGTGTTTGCCGCGTCAGGCCGGCGATGGTATTCATGCAGTTGAACAGGAAATGTGGGCGGATACGCGCCTGCAGCGCTTCGAAACGGGCATCGGCCTCGGACTCCATGCGCCGGCGCCATTGATACCGGACATAGAAATAACGCAACGCCAGCGCCCAGGTAATGGCGCTGATGCCCAGGCTGCGCAGCAGGAATCCGGCATGATCGGTGCCAATCACACCGGACAGGCTGAGCCAACTGATTGCCAGCCGCCAGGCGATTTCCGTCACTATCAATGTGACTGCAAACGTGGCTGCGTAGCTTGCGGTGGCTGCCCAGTGGTCCGGCAGGTCTTCAAGGTGCCGTTGCAAGGCACACAGGGTGCCCAGGCAGAGCAGGCCTATCCACAGGCTCATGACGGAATACAACGCCAGCCGGTTAAATGCGCTAATCGCCGTGGCCGGTGTTGCCAGCGTCAAGGCGATGGCCAGCAATTGCGTCAGCAGTATGACCACAAAGGTCAAGCGCGAGCCGCAGAATTGCGGCAGGAATGACGCGCTCACCGCCTTGCGGTCCGGATTACGCGGCGAATTCACACGCTGCCCATGAAGCGTTTTTCCACAATCTCATAAGTTATAATGTACTCCCTACTCACTTCTCCCGGTTCGGGCAGAAAGATGGCATCCAATCAGTCCCCAGTAAAGCCCTGGGCCGGCCGTTTCAGCGCGGACACGGATCAATTCGTGGAGCAGTTCACGGAATCCGTGTCTTTCGATCAGCGGCTGTACCGGCAGGATATTCGCGGTTCCGTGGCCCATGTGCGCATGCTGGCCCATTGTGGTGTGCTGTCCCAGGACGAGTCCGCGAAAATCGTGCAGGGTCTGGAATCCATTCTCGCCGACATAGAAGCGGGGCGCTTTCACTGGCGCATGGAACTGGAAGATGTACACATGAATATCGAGATGGCGCTGGCGGAGCGGATTGGTGATGTGGGCAAGAAACTGCATACCGCGCGCAGTCGTAATGACCAGTCAGCGACGGATTTGCGGCTCTATCTGCGCGACGTGATTGATGAGCTGCGCGCCCTGTTGCGGACGCTGATGGGATCCCTGTGTGATGTCGCGGAACGGGAAGCGGAGACCATCATGCCCGGGTTTACCCATATGCAGGCGGCGCAACCCGTGACCTTCGGCCATCACTTGCTGGCCTGGTGCGCCATGTTGCAACGGGATGAACAGCGGCTGATTGATTGCCGGCGCCGGGTGAATGTGTTGCCCCTGGGCGCGGCGGCCCTGGCCGGCACCGGCTTTCCCATTGATAGAGAGTACACAGCCAGGCTGCTGGAGTTTGATTTGGTGTCGGAGAATTCCTTGGATGCGGTCAGTGACCGGGACTTTGCCATCGAATTCAGCGCCGCCGCTGCGCTGATCATGATGCATCTATCGCGCTTCGCCGAGGAACTGGTGTTGTGGGCATCGCCCCAGTATCAATTTATTGATCTGGAGGATGCCTGGTGTACCGGATCGTCCATCATGCCGCAGAAAAAAAACCCGGATGTGGCCGAACTGATGCGCGGCAAGACCGGTCGCGTTTATGGCGACCTGCTGGCTTTGCTGACCATCATGAAGGCGCAGCCGCTGGCCTATAACCGCGACAATCAGGAGGATAAGCCGGCGCTGTTTGATGCCGTGGATACGGTGCGTGCCTGTCTGCGCGCCTGCTGCGGCATGATCCCGGGAATGCGGGTGCAGCGTGAGGTCATGCTGGCGGCCGCAGCCCGGGGTTACGGCACCGCCACGGACCTGGCCGATTATCTGGTGGCGCAAGCCGTGCCGTTCCGCGATGCTCATGCCATTGTCGGCAAGATTGTGCAATTTGCCATCGGCGCGGGGCGGGATCTTTCCGCGCTGACCCTGGAGGAGATGCGCAAGTTCAGTGATCGCATTCAGGCGGATGTATTTGCCCGGCTCACATTGCAGGGGTCGGTGGCGGCGCGCGATCATATTGGCGGTACCGCGCCGAATCAGGTGCGATTGGCCGCGCAGCGGTTGCGTGGTTATTTGAAATGAACCCTCAGTTTTTGATTAAAGGAATTGGCAAATGAAAAGTCTATTGCGTCTGGTAATCAGTCTGGTTGGCATCGTCATTGTGGCGCTGATCGGCGTCGGGGTTTATATCGCCACGCTGGATCCCAATGATCACAAGGACTGGATCATCGCAAAAGTACAGGAACAGACTGGCAGAAAACTGACGCTGGCCGGGAACATGCGCCTGTCCCTGTACCCGTGGATCGATCTGGAAGTGAACGGTCTGACGCTGGCTAATGCCCCAGGCTTCGGTGACGACCCGTTTCTGCATGTGGATTATCTCAATGCGCGTGTGAAACTCATCCCCTTGCTGCAACAGCAATATGAAGTGGATACCGTGAAGCTTACCGGAGCGCGGATCAATCTGGCGCGTAACAAGGATGGTGTTACCAACTGGGCGGATCTGATGAAGCCGCAAGCGGCGGACTCCAAGCCCCTGCCGCTGACCGCCATTGTGCTCGGTGGCGTGGATGTGCAGAAGGCGCAACTGAACTGGTCGGATGCGGTAACGGGTGCCCAGTACAAGGTCAAGGACCTGACCTTCACTACCGGCAAGCTGGTTTATGGCGAACCCATCAATCTCAATCTGACCACATCCATCGAGGCCAATAAGCCGGCTTTATCCACGGATCTGAAATTGAATGGCATCGTGAAATACGATTTGGATGCGGAGCGTTATTCCATCGAGCCGCTGAGTCTGGATGGCATCCTGCGCAGCAAACAATTGCCGGGAGGGCAGACTCCGATCAGGTTAAATTCCAATCTGGCCGCGGACCTGGACAAAGATACCGCCACCATCAGCGGGCTGAAGCTGAACGTCTTGAAAACAAATGTCAGTGGCGAATTGCAGGCCACCTCAGTGGAGTCCGGTACGCCGGCCATTGAGGCATCACTGGATTTACAGGGAGAGGATCTGGCGTTGCTGTTCAAGGTGCTGGAAATCGAGCCTCTGGCAACGCAACTGGCCGGTGTGGCCGACAAGAGTTTCAAACTCAAGACCAAACTACAGGCGGATATGGCCCGCGGTGATGCCAATTTCAGCGAGTTAAACGGGCAGCTTCTGGCGGCGACGGTCAAGGGCGAGGTGAAGGTGACAAACATGCAGTCGCCAACACCGGCATTCAAGGGCACGTTGAATGCCAGCGGACCCAATCTGCCCCTGCTGATGCGCGTAGCTGGCCAGCTTCAGGGCGGTTCCAAGTCTCCGTTGGCACGTGCCGGCGCCAAGCTCGTGGATTTTCCACAACCGTCGTTCCGTATTGATACGGCATTTGACGCGGATCTAAAGAGTGGCGATGTGGCAATTCCAAAATTATCCGTCAATCTGTTGGGCGCGGATATCAATACCGATTTTGTGGCGCGCAATACGAACACGAAGACCCCGAGTGTCAAGGGAAAGATAGCCGCCGTTGGCAGCGATCTTCCCGCGCTGATGCTCGTAGCTGGTGCGCTGCAGGGTGAAAATGGTTCAACCCTGCGGGTTTACGGCAAGAAGCTCGGTCGGCTCTCGGACAAGAAGTTTGACATTAAGGCGAATTTTGATGCGGATCTCAAGCGCGGCAATGTGGATATTCCGGCGTTGTCCGCCCAGTCCATGGGCGTCAATGTGGCCGGTAATCTGAAGGCGGAGGGTATGAGCGGCGGTGGCGGCAAGGCTACAGGCCAGCTATCGGTTACCGGTGCGCAACTGAAGGGGCTGCTGACGGCTCTGGATCAGGAAGGACTGGGAGAAACACTGCGTTCGGTGAAATTTGATGCCGGCATTGCCGGCACCGGCAGTAATGTGATTTTGAAACCCATGGCCATAGAGGCACTGGTGGTCAGCGAAGAAGTGGGTAACAAGCCGGTAAAGATTGCATTGCAGGCGGACACGAAGATAGATCTCGAAGCGCAACAACTGGATATGAACGCCTTGACGGTCCAGGGATTGGGGCTGGATGTGAAGGGTGACCTGAAGGCGGTGAAAATTCTGGACGCGCCGGAATATTCCGGCAAACTCAATGTGGCGCCATTTAATGTGCGTCAATTCATGCGTCAGTTGAAGTTGAAACAACCGTTAATGGCGGATCAGGCGGCGTTGCAAAAAGTTTCTTTGCAATCAGAGATCGCCGGCTCGGCCAAGGACTTCAAACTCAGCAAATTCACTGCGCAAGTGGACCAAACCAAGATTACCGGCGATTTGTCTGTCCAGGACTTCGCCAAGCCGGTGATTAGATTTGGTTTTAACATTGACCAGATTGATGCGGATCGCTATTTGCCGCCGAAACCGGTAGCCGCGTACGGTGGCGGGAAGAAATCACCCGCCCCGGCGCCTGCCGCTGGCAAAGCCGAGGGAAAACCCGGGCAGATCCCCGTGGCTCTATTGCGCAAGCTGGATGTGCAGGGCGACATCAACATTGGCAAATTGGTCATGTCGAAGGCGCATCTGCAGCAGGTCAAGGTGTCCGTCAACGGCAAGAATGGAATCGTGAAGATAGATCCCATCACCGCGAAGCTTTATCAAGGCACCCACGCGGGCAATGTTACCGTGGATGCCACCGGCAAGACCCCGAAGCTGACCATTAACAGCAAAGTGCAGGGGGTGCAGGCGGAGCCGTTACTGATAGATATGACCGGCAAGGCCAAGGCGCGCGGCACGGCGAATTTCAGTGCCGCACTGGTAGGTGTGGGTGCGACGGCTCCCGTGATCAAGCGCACACTGAATGGCCAGATGAGTTTCAGTGTCCAGAATGGTGCCATCAAAGGTTACAACCTGGGCAAGATCATGCGCCAGGGCCAGTCGCTCAAGGACTCCTTCAGTCTCAATGTATCGGACCAGGAGGAAACTGATATGAGCGAAATTACCGGCAACCCGGTGGCCACCAACGGCGTGGTCACGCTGGACGATTTGAAAGGCGCTGGTCCGGGCTTGCGCATTAGCGGCAAGGGCGTCATTGCCAACCTGCCCGCGAACAGTGTGGATTATCTGCTCACGGCAACCCTGGTGGCCACCTCCAAGGGTCAGGGTGGCAAGGAATTGCAGGACGGTAAGCTGGAGGGTGTGCCGCTGGATTGCAAATTCAAAGGGTCGCTGGATGATCCCAAGCGTGATTGCGATGCCACCAAGTTGTTGGCCGCGCTCGGAGTGAAACTAATCAAGGGAGTGCTTGGCTTGCCCGGTAAATTGTTCGGCGGCGATGAGGCGCCGGCACCACAGCAAGCGCAGCCTGCGCCGAAACAGCCCGCGGCGAAACAGCCCGCTGCGAAGCAACCCGCGGCAAAACAGCCGGCTACGAAGACGAAAGCCGCAACCACCACCGAGCAGCAGAAAAAAGATCCGGTCAAAGATTTGACCGAAGGCCTTAAAGGTATATTCGGCAAGGACGAGTGACGGATATGCGCCCATTGCTGGTGACGCTATGGCTGGTCGCCTCGGCGTCGGCATCGGTGGTGGCGGGATCGGTGCAGTATGTGGCCGCCGCCCATGCCCGTGGTGTGTACAGCGTGGATCTGGACATGATAGTGGACGCGGATATTGAACGCGTTCAGGCCATTGTTACTGATTACGACGGTCTGCATCGGCTGAGTGCTTCAATTGTCGAATCACGGCGCCTGCACGCTTCAGCCACCGACCAGGAACGGCGCCATGTGGTTTACCGCGCTTGTTTCCTGGTCTACTGTTTTAAGGCAGCCATGATCGAATCCGTCCGCTTTCCCTCACCAGGACGGATCGAATCCACAGTGGAACCGGAGGGCAGTGATTTTCTGGCTGGGTCGTCGGAATGGGAATTGAGTCCGGTCGAGGAAAGACAGACGCGCATTCGCTTTCATTCCCGGCTGGAACCACGGTTTTGGATCCCGCCGGTGATTGGTCCCTGGATCATCAAACGCAAAATGCTGTCCGCGGCAATGGAGACCGGGATCAAAATTGAGCAACTGGCCCGATGAGCACCTTCGCTGGTCAAGTCATTGACTGGCACCTGCGTCACGGTCGCCACGATCTGCCGTGGCAGAAGCAGCCCACACCGTACCGTGTCTGGGTTTCCGAAATCATGTTGCAGCAGACCCAGGTTGCCACGGTCATCCCCTACTTTGCGCGCTTCATGGAGCGATTCCCCGATGTGGCGGCACTGGCCGCTGCCCCCCTTGATGATGTGCTCGGTCTGTGGTCGGGGCTCGGGTACTACGCCCGCGGTCGCAATCTGCACCGGGCTGGGCAGCATTTGGTTCAGCGGCATGGCGGCGCATTACCCCGGAACTTGACGGCGTTGCAGGCTTTGCCTGGGATCGGTCGTTCCACAGCAGGAGCGATCCTGGCGCTGGCGCATAACCTCCCGGTGCCGATTCTGGACGGCAATGTGAAACGGGTATTGGCGCGCCAGCATGCAGTGGAGGGTTGGCCCGGAGACAAGCCTGTCGAGCAACGGTTATGGGAGCTGTCCGCGCAGCAGGTGCCGGCAAAGCAAGCCGCCGTCTACACCCAGGCGATCATGGATCTGGGCGCCACCCTCTGCACACGCACTCGCCCGCGTTGTGGTGATTGCCCCGTAGCCCGGTCCTGCCGCGCGTTTGAACTTGGAGTGCAAGATCAGATTCCGGCCAGACGTCCGGCGCGATCCCTGCCAGTGAAAAATACCGTGTTCGCCATCCTGCAAAACCAGGCCGGTCAGATCCTGTTGCAGCGCCGTCCGGAGAGCGGCGTTTGGGGCGGTCTGTGGGGTTTCCCCGAATGTCCGCCGGAGGCTGATGTTGTAGACTGGGTTGCCAATGAATTTGGTTCCGAAGTGAAAATTGTGGAGCGGGCGCCGGCAGTGCGCCACACCTTCACCCACTTCCATCTCAATATCGTGCCGGTGCATTTGCTGTTGCGCCGGGATGGTCTTGGAGTCCGGGATCAGGGTGCGACACGGTGGCTGGCGCCAGGCGCGGCAACCAGTCTCGGGTTGGCGGCGCCGGTGCGCAAATTGATTGATGAATTTTTTCCAAATCAGGGAGTCGCAAAGCGATGAGCCGTATGGTGCAGTGTGTGAAGTTGAACCGCGAGGCCGAGGGTCTGCGCGCCCCTCCCTACCCCGGTGAATTGGGCAAGCGTATTTATGCCGGTGTGTCCCAGGAAGCCTGGCGCATGTGGCTCGCGCACCAGACCATGTTGATCAATGAGAACCGGCTGACGCCCATGGAGCCCAAGGCCCGGACCTTCCTGGAACAGGAGATGGAAAAATATTTCTTTGGCGGTGGATCCGAAGTCCCCAAAGAATATGTGCCGCCCAAGCAGTAGCGTGACTTGACGGGCACAGGGCCAATCTATTTAATACGCCCTCCCGCGCTTGCCCAGGGCGACTCGCGGCGTTGCTTTCCATTTTCCACTTTGTACTTTTCACTACCCGGCCAGGTAGCTCAGTTGGTAGAGCAGCGGACTGAAAATCCGCGTGTCGCTGGTTCGATTCCGGCCCTGGCCACCATTTTTCCCACGTAAATTAATCCTGTATCAGACTTGCGTGATTGCAAGATCTAACTTCAATTTTCAACAACTCTGACCCTGAGCTATCCCCTCGAATAGTAGATCAAATTCAATGAGTTATATTTGTTGAGGAAGGGAACCT
>JAYUHG010000292.1:0-3635 GCA_043767195.1 Gammaproteobacteria bacterium
AAAATTTCTTGGTTGTGGGCGCCCATGGCCGCGCCGGGCCAGCGCACCTCACCGGGTGTGGCGGAAAATTTCGGGAATACATTCTGCATCATCAGATTCTGAAATTTTTCATGGGCCACGGCGACGATGCTCTGGCGCGCCTGGTATTGTGGATCGGTGAGCATGTCCGGAGCGCGGAACATCTTGCCGGCGGGAACGCCGCCCTCCTCCAGCTTGGCCAGCAACGGCTCCGCCCCTTGTTGGCGCGTCCACGCGGCAATCAGATCATCTAGTTCCTGCTGATGACTGGCGCGGGCGCCATGATTGCAATAACGCGGATCATCCGCCAATTCCTCCCGGCCCATGGCGGCGCATAAACGCCGGAACACGGAATCCTGATTCGCGCCCATGACGATCATCTGACCATCGGCGGTGGGATAGACATTGGACGGCGCAATGCCGGGCAAAACCGAGCCGGTGCGCTCACGGATCACGCCACCCACGGTAAATTCCGGCACCGTGGATTCCATCACCGCCAGCACGGATTCATAAATGGCGGAGTCCACCACCTGCCCAACGCCGCTGCGTTCGCGTTGTTGCAAGGCCGCGAGACAACCGATGGTGGCAAACATGGCGGCCAGGGAATCGCCGATACTGATGCCGACGCGGCTCGGCGCTGCCGAGGGATCGCCGCACACATAACGCAAACCACCCATGGCCTCGCCGATGCCACCGTAACCGGCGCGAGAGGAGTACGGCCCGTCCTGACCGTAACCGGATACCCGCACCAGAACCAATCGCGGATTGATGTTCGCCAACACGTCGTAACCCAAACCCCAACGCTCCAGGGTGCCGGGCCGGAAATTCTCCACCCACACATCCGCGCGCGCGATCAGATCCTGCATCAGGGCCAGACCTCGCGCTGCGCGCACATCCAGGGTGATGCATTTCTTGTTGCGGCCAATCACCGGCCACCACACCGGCGCGCCGCGGCCCCATTCACGCATGGGGTCACCCTGTCCGGGCAACTCGATCTTGATCACTTCCGCGCCCATGTCCGCCAGCAACTGACCACAAAACGGACCGGCAATGAGCTGCCCCATTTCCAACACACGCAATCCCTGTAACGGGCCGCTCATTGGCTCACCTGCACACCACGCCAGAAGGACACATAGCCTTCTATGTTCTTGGCGGCGTCCTTCGTGGCGGGATAAAACCAGGCAGCGTCCTGGTTGATCTCCCCATTCACTTCCACGTGGTAATAACTGGCCACGCCCTTCCAGCCGCAGGTGGTGTGCTTGTCACTGGGGCGAAAATATTCGCGCTTCAATGCCTGGGGCGGGAAGTAGACATTCCCTTCCACGATCTCGAATGCATCGCTTTCCGCCAACACTGCGCCGTTCCAGATTGCTTTGGCCATGATCCTTTCCAGTTAAAGTGTACTATCCATCCGCCTGAACCAGCCGGTCCAGGATCAGCCCGTGAAATTCATCGGCGCCGCTGAAGCGCCAGCCCAAATGTTCACCGCAGCTTCCACACAGTGCGAGCCGCCACACACAGGCGGCGAACCAGCTTGCTTCGCCGCTGGGCTCCCCCACACAGGCACACCCGGGCGCCGCGTCAAAACAGCCAAATTGAAAATGATATCCGGCCGGGTTGGTGCGCTCATGCACATGGGCGCCATCCACCTGGCGGCGCGCATCCTCTGAGGTGATCACCTGCCCACAGGCGTGGCAACAAAGCGAACGTCCCGGGATCGCCGTCTGTTGCTTCTTGTCGGTACCCGTCTTGGGCGCGGCGCCACTGCCGCTACCCTCCCGAAACCGCGGAGAGAATCGCCCATTCATGCCGACATCACCAGTTTGATCCCCACCAGCACCAGCAACACGGCAAACACCCGCCGCAGTGTACGCACCGGCAACCAGTGCGCCAACCGCACACCCAGTGGCGCGGCGCACACACTGACCAACCCTACCGTGCAGGCGGCCGGCCAATACACAAAGCCCGTGGACCAGGGCGGCAACTGCGAGATATTCCAGCCCGAAACGGACATGGCAACGGCCCCGGCCAGGGCAATGGGAAATCCGCAGGCCGCGGAGCTGCCCACGGCAGTGCGCATATCCACCCGGCACCAGGCCAGAAACGGCACCGTCATGGTGCCGCCCCCAATACCAATGAGAGCGGAAATGGCGCCGATAATACCACCCGCCGTGAACAACCCCGCCGCGCCGGGCAAATCCCGCTGCCCCACCGGACCCCGTTCCCAGGCCATATTCACCGCGGCGGCGCAGGCAAATACCCCAAACAACATCCTCAGCAAGTCGCCGCTCAGGAATCTGGCGCCAGCGCCGGCCAGCAACGCGCCGCAAATGATCCCCGGCGCCAACCCGCCAACCACGGGCCAATGCACTGTGCCGCGCCGATGATGGGCCATGGCCGAGGAAACCGCCGTGAACACCACACTGGCCAGGGAAGTGGCCACCGCCAGATGCATCAGCGATTCCTGAGGAAACCCCTGGGCCGCGAAGGCAAATACCAACACCGGTACAATGATCAGCCCGCCACCAATACCCAGCAGCCCGGCGAGCACACCGGCGACAACACCGAGCAACGTATACAACAGTAGGAATTCAAGGGACACTTGAGCAACCAACGGGAAAGATTTGGTAAATTATCGCAGTCCATGATTAACCTGCACAGACTTCTGAAGCTGATACTTATAGTGCTGGCACTGTTGGCCACGGCGTCAACGGGCGCCGACGAGGCGCTGAAGTCGGAACGCCAGCGTTACCTGGAGGCACAACGGGCGCTGCGCGCCGGCAATTTGTCCCAATATCGGTTGTTGATGGCAACCCTCAACGACTACCCACTGTATCCCTATCTGCTGTTTGACTACCTGCGTCCGCGCCTGACCAAGGCGGACGCGACTGAAGTAGCGGATTTTCTGCGCAATCACAGCGACCTGCCCCAGGCGGAAGAACTGCGCTTTGATTTCCTCCGGCTGCTGGCACAGCGCGAACAATGGCAACTGCTGCTGGATGTGTATACGCCGCAAACGGACCTACAAATGCGCTGCTACCAATTGCTGGCGCGCTTCAAACTGGGGAAACAGGAGTACCTGATGGAGGATGCCCGTTCCGTGTGGTTGTCCGGAGCATCCCAGCCGCCCCAATGCGATCCGGTGTTCCAGCGCTTGCAACTGAGCGGGTTGTTGACGCCGGAAACCATTTGGGCGCGGATCAAGCTGGCCATGGACAAGGGTAATGTCAGCCTCGCCCAATGGCTAAGCCGCAGCCTGCCCGCCGCGGATGAAAAGCTGGCGGGACACTGGCTCGATCTGCATCGCCATCCCGGTCACCTCAGCAGCGCGCCCGGTTGGGACGACACCGAACCCGTGCGCAATCTGCTGTTGCATGCCACCAATCGCCTGACCCAGCAGGATGTGGGCAAAGCCTGGGTGGTGTGGAAAGAACTGCGTGAACGCTATGAGTTTACGCCGGAACAAGCCGGAGCTATCGAATACGAAATGACGCTACGCGCGGCGAAAACCGGCCACAAACTGAGCCGTGAACTGCTGTCACAATTGGATAACGCGCTTGTGGATGAAAAACTGCTGCACGAGCGCATCGTACTGGCACTGAGGGAACACGACTGGG
>JAYUHG010000293.1:0-3615 GCA_043767195.1 Gammaproteobacteria bacterium
CCCTGGAACTCGTGAATATCCAGCAGCAGCAGGCCGGCCTCCAGCACACCCAATATGAACAGGCCCACTGCGAATCCTGCCACGGGCTCCAGGGTGTAGCGATCCTGCCAGCGCAAACCCAGCACGGCTGGTGATAACGGTCCAGTGTGGCGCACGTAAAGTAGCGCCAGTGCGATACCGGCGCCCAGAGTGCTGAAGGTCAGCAACTTCTGAAAATTGGGGGAAGAAAACAGTTCCAGTCCCACATAAAGCGGCCAGGCCAGCAAAGCCCCAGCCAACAGCGTTACCGCAATTAACGCCGGAAAGTGCCAGTAGCGCCGCATCTATTGACTCTTGCAGAATGCCTGAACTTTTATCGCGTCATTCCGGGCAAGAGCCCGCAGGGCTCGCGACCCGGAATCCAGACGGGATCAGGGCGGGGATTGGATTCCGGATAACCGCTGCGCGGTTTCCGGAATGACGAAGACGTACTCACACATTGTGCAAGGCTCAATAGTGCCCCCGTCGGCAGCGCGTTATGAAAAGTTCAGGAAATGGTTACCGTGGCGGAATCGGATCCGCCGCGGTTATCAATCCAGGACAGCGTAATGGCTTCACCCGGGTGCGCCCCGGAAAATTCAAATGACAGGTAGGGATTTTTGGACACTGCCCGGCTCCACTCACAACGCAGAACGACCTCACTGTTATGGTGACAATGCACTTCAGTGATGTAGTGCGCCGGCCTCACCTGTCCGGTCTCCGGATCTACGCTGAACCCGGTCTCCATGGGATGGCGAATGATGCTGCGCACCGTGGTCCAGCCACCATGATGTTCGGTACGCATGCGAATGGAGTCTCCCATGATGTCTGCTAGGTACAGCCGCCCTCTACTACTTCCACAAAGCGCGTGGCGCTCAGTAACTGGTCTTTGGTCTCCACAACAATAATGACATCCGATGGAGCGCCGATCTTCACCCGCGTTGCCACCATGGGTTTGCAACGGGCCGATAAATGAAAACGGGCCAGCAAAGGATTGGGGTTTTTCTCCGCCAGGATGTTGATGGCGGTGACGCCCTCCGCCGTGACATTGATTTGCATGGGTACTACGGCGCCGTTTTCAATTTTCGCTTCCACATCCAGTACCACGACAGCGGATGGCACCGCCGCCCGTTCGCCGAACAGGGCGCGCAGTGCGTCGGGCAGGGAGGTGGCGGAGAAGGCATCCTTATGCCATTGAGCCAGTGCTGCCAGGGGGCGCAGCGCCAGGGGAACCAAGGTCATGGTTGCAAGCAGCATACGGCGGCGCATGATTATCGCTCCGTCAACTTCAGATCAATCTCAATCTGTAATTCTTGCTCGAAATACGCCAGCCGCGCCCGGATACGCTCCTGCTGGTAGTAATCCGGCGCTGGCTTTTCCTGGGTGATGATGTAGCGCAGGCGTTCAATGGCCACGCGCGTTTCCCCGGAGAGGTAATAATATTCGGCGTTGGCCATGCCGGCTTCCACCGGATTGCCGGCTTCGGCTTCGGCCCGGGTCAGATAATCGTAGTAGGTCAGATCCGGGTCCGCATACTTGCCATATTTCCGCAGCAGATCCCTGGCGCGGACGGCTTGTCCCGCCTGCAGTAATGTGCCGGCAAAATTCAACACCAATGGCCGGTAGTCGGGATAGAGCTTTTCCGTGCGCTCGTAGATCTTGATGGCCTCGGGAAAGCGATTCTGGCGCGCCTCCAGATCCGCCGCTGCCAGCAGGAATGAGGCATTTTCACTGCGCTGTGCCAGCAGTCCGTTAAGCAGCTCGCGGGCGCCTTCATATTGCTTGTCCTCCAGCAGCGCCTGTGCCAGTCCGTAGCGCAACACGCCTTCCGGGTCCACATGCTCCACCCGTTCCATCTCCCTGCGGAAGTGATTTACGGCATCCTTCGGATGGCGGAAACCTTTGGCAATCAGCTTGGCGCGAATGAGCGGATAGGAAGCGCTTTCATCGTAGCGATCCTTGCGCGGAATGGCGGCGGCCCGTGCCTGCGAATCAGCGATGCGATTGGTGGTGAGCGGATGGGATCGCAGGAACTCCGGCGCCTGGGAGTAATAGCGGCTGTTCTTCTGCAACTTCTCAAAGAATCCCGGCATGCCCTGGGGATTGAAATTGGCCCGTTCCAGCAGTTGCAGGCCGACGCGATCCGCCTCTTCTTCATTGTGCCGGGTGAAATTGATCTGGGCCTGCACCACGCCACCCTGAATGGCGGTGATGGCGGCCATGCCGGCATCCGCATCCTGGGTTGCTATGAGTATCGCGCCCAGCAGCGCCGCCATCATGGGCAGCGAGAGCTTGGACTGCATCTCGGCGGAGCGCGCCATGTGCTTTTGAGTCACATGAGCAATTTCATGGGCCACCACGCCAGCCAGCTCGCTTTCGCTGCCGGAATTGATGATGGTGCCGGCATTGAGGCCGACAATACCGCCGGGGGCGGCGAAGGCATTGATGAGCGGGTCGTTGATGACAAAGAAGGTAAATGCCTGGGTATTGTTATCGCTGTTGGCCACCAGCCGGTAGCCCACCGAGTGGATGTAGGTTTCAACCTCCGGATCATCCATGATGTCCGCCTGTTTGCGCACATGATTCAGGAATGCCTGGCCCAGGCGGCGCTCATACTCCGGTGAGAAGATGCTGCCGGTGGAATCGCCGATATTGGGCAGGTCCAGGGTCGTGGTCTCCGCAAAACATGGCGCTGTGCAGAGTCCCGCGAGGAGCAGAGGTATTTTTATGAGTCTCATGGGGCAGGTATGGTCATTGGCGTCCAATAACTTTGGAGTGCCGGCAGGGCCTCGCGGTTCCGCGCGACTTGACCCGCAGTCTAGCACACCAATAATGGAGCAAATGTGCATGGGGCCAGCCATTCCGGCGCCCTGAATTCGTTAAGTAATCGAACCACGAGGGCAACACCATGACCGGTATCAAGAATGCGTTTTACGCCCAGTCCGGCGGTGTCACCGCCGTCATCAACGCCAGTGCCTGCGGCGTCATCGAAACCGCGCGCCGGCACCGGGAACGCATCGGCAATGTCTACGCCGGTCGCAACGGCATCCTCGGTGCATTGGCCGAAGATTTGATTGATACCAATAAGGAGAGCGATACCGCCATTGCCGCTCTGCGGCACACTCCGTCCGGGGCGTTCGGTTCCTGCCGCTACAAACTGAAGGGCCTGGAGCAGAACCGTGCCGAGTATGAGCGCTTGGTGGAGGTGTTCCGCGCCCACAACATCGGCTACTTCTTCTACAACGGCGGCGGCGATTCGGCCGATACCTGCTACAAGGTCAGCCAGCTGTCCGAATCGATGGGCTATCCGATCCAGGCCATCCACGTGCCGAAGACGGTGGACAACGACTTGCCGATCACCGACTGCTGCCCGGGCTTTGGTTCGGTCGCCAAATACATCGCCGTCTCCACGCTGGAAGCCAGCTTCGACGTGCGCTCGATGGCCAAAACTTCGACCAAGGTATTCGTGCTTGAAGTGATGGGCCGTCACGCTGGCTGGATCGCTGCCGCCGGCGGACTGGTGGAAGACCATGGCATTCCGGTTGTCATCCTGTTCCCGGAAATCGAATTCGACCAAAAGAAATTCCTCGCCCGCGT
>JAYUHG010000294.1:0-3585 GCA_043767195.1 Gammaproteobacteria bacterium
AATCTGCTGGCCTCCGACGGTCTCGCCGGCTATGAGCCGGACCTGCGGCGCGTGATTATGAGGTTGACCCGACCGGGGATGGTGGCCTATGACATTGGAGCAAATGTGGGTGTGTTCTCGTTTCTGTTCTGGTCTATTGTGCGGCAGGGCGATGGCTTGGTTTATGCGTTTGAGCCGGAGCCGAACAATATCGCGTGCTTCGAGCAGACCCTGGCAAAAAATTCCTGCCCCGGAGTGAAGCTGTTCAAGCAAGCCGTGGGTCGCAAGCCGGGTCGCGAGCAATTTGATCGGCGCGGCGGAGCATTCTCCGGAAGACTGGTGGGGCAGTCTGCGTCCTATGTCCCTACGCACAACATTTCCCTGGTTGAGACTACCTCCATTGATGCCTTGGTGCTGGAACAGGGATATCGCCCTCCGGATATCGTGAAAATAGATGTGGAAGGGAATGAAGGTCTGGTGCTGGAAGGTATGATGAGGGTCATGCAGCAGTTTCATCCCGTCATCCTGTGTGAGATCCACGCCCATCTTGGCGACGCGGGGGAGCGGGTTCTGAAACTCTTATCAATGAATGGCTACGGGATCTCAGACCTGCATGGGGCCGGTGTTGATGTTGCAGATGATAAAGACCAACGAGTGCCAAGCTACATCATTGCCGTCGGCCACTGAAATTCATTGAAGCTCCGAGCATACAGGAACAGAATGATTCTTGGTTGAATCCCAGGAGGAATTATGCGAGTTGCCGCTGGTGTGTGTTTGATTCTTGCCGCCGTACTCAATCTGTTCGGCGCCCTCGGCTATTTGGGTGGCGGGGCGGCGACGACCGGGATCAGTCATCTGGGGAAAGTGGCCATGGAGGAAGCGGCCAAGCAGAACAACACTGAAGTTTCTGAAAGTGACATGGCGCAATTGGAAATTGTGTCGGGGGTGGGCAAGGGTATCGGTGGATTGCTCATGGCCATGGGGGTGTTTCTGCTGGTATCCGTGGGTATCTTGATCGCGGGGGCGGTGTTCCTGTTCCAGAGCACCCACTGGAAGTTCATTCTGACGGCGGGCGTGGTGGCCATTGCGGCGGAGGTATTTGGAATTTTGATCACTACTTTCGGCATGTCCAATGTCATGGGCCTGGTGGGTGGCGTGCTGGCCATTATCGTGGCTGTGGGCATGAACCAGCAGTCCGCCCCGGCTACGACTTGATGAATCGCCAACACATTCAGGTTCTCGCCCGTTATGAATTGATGCAATCGCTGCTGAGCACCCGCGGCGTTTTGTTTCTGATCATGTATGGGATCCTCTGGTTCTGGGTGTTGTGGAAACTGTCCAGCGGCTGGGCCGCCAATTTGGCTTCGGAGCAGGGCATCGCCTTCATGTCCTGGTTGTTTGATCCGGTACTGGCGCGGACATTGTTTGCGGAGCAGGCGCCGACCTTGAGTTTGTTTTTTCTGTTGTTCATGGCATTCATTCCCGTGTTCACGCTCTGGGGTGCGGGAGATCAGACTGCCACGGACATTGGCACCCGGCATATGCGTTACCTGATCCCCCGTTGTGGGCGGCATGAGATCTACGTGGGCCGGTTTATCGGTTCGTTCATCTTTATGACGCTGTTACATGCGGTCATCGTCGGCGTGGGTGTGACCGTGGCGCTTTACACGGATGTACATCCAGGCACGCTGGCCTACGGTGCGCGGGTGTGGTTCGTGACCTTCCTGTATACGTTGCCATATATTGCCTTGATGTCCTTGTATGGCGCTATCCTGGGGTCAGCCGCGGCGGCCATTCTCACGGCCATTGCTACCTACGCCATCGTCGCCATCGCCGGATCCTTGATGGCGCTGCATTGGAAGGCGGCGGTGTATATCGGCTATCTGTTCCCCACACCCTTGAAGGGTGCGTTGCTGACCGGGCATGGCACGGATTTCATTGTTGCATTGGCGGCCATGCTGGCTTACGCGGCGGCCTACTTTGCCTTGGGCTGGTATATTTTCCAGCGGCGCGATATTTGAGTGCCGCGTCCATGATTTCCGTCACACGCCTGCACAAACATTTCGGATCGGTCCGCGCTCTGGATGGCATTGATTTGGAGATCAGTGCCGGCGCGCCCACTGGGTTGGTGGGCCCCAATGGCGCCGGCAAGACTACGCTGTTCTCGATCCTGTGCGGGTTTCTGCGACCGACCTCGGGGGATGTGCAACTGTTTGGGTTGCCGCCATTGGCGGAACCGCTGCATGGCCGCATTGCCATCCTGCCCCAGGATGCGCTGCTGGCACGCAGCGTTCCCATATTCAAACAACTGACATTTTTCGCCGAGCTGCAAGGATTCACGCGCCATAATGCCCGCGTTGAGGCAGGGCGGGTGTTGGACCTGGTGAATCTGCGCGATGTGTCCGGCAGACCGCCGGAGGCACTGAGTCATGGCATGGTCAAACGCGCCGCCATCGCCCAGGCCTTCATCGGCGATCCGGAATTGATCCTGCTGGATGAACCAACCTCAGGCCTGGACCCCAACACCGCCGGACCCATCCGGGAATTGATCCGCGCCACCGGCGATCAGCGAAAATTCGTTATCTCATCCCACAATCTCGCCGACATCGAGGATCTGTGCCAGGACGTAGTGATCCTAAATCGCGGCAAGGTCACGACTCATCAACCCATCAGTGAATTGGTGGCGCGCCGCGCCGCGTTGACCTTTACCCTGGAAAAGGCCGCGCTGGCCAATGCGGAGGCGACTATGCTGGCTGTGTCTGGGGTGACCCAGGCGGAGGTGCTGGGCGAGGATCGCCGCCGACTGCGTGTACGGTTTGATGTTGCAGACGAGGCGTCTGCTCAAATGCGCATACTCGGCGCCCTGCATTCCGCGGGCATGACCTTCAAGGACATGAGCCGCGGGGAATCCCTGGAACAGAAGGTGCGGGAGATTACCCGGTAGTCTTCCCGCCCGTCATTTCCCGCGTGACAACATACAGTGATGGCAGATAGCCAATCAGGACGATAATCAGCAGCACGATGAACAGCGGATTGCCGGTCTTAAGCTGCAAGTAGATCAGAAAGCCCACGGCAAAGGTCCGGGCCAGGACTGAGTAGCGGTAATAATTGAAATCCTTCGCCGCCGCCATGTTTGCGATCAGGCCGCCGAGCAAAATCATGAACATTCCCGCCACACGCGGCATGACATCGCCATAATCCGTGTTGGAGAGAAACATGCTGAGTGTCACGTCGGGTAGAAACGCAAAGCCAAGGCCGCCGAACGACAGATAACAGGCCAGATACCAAAAGCTGATTGTTTTCATGGTTTGCGTCCTCCGCGCTTCATTTTCCGGTGGTCACTTCTATTGAGTCTTGCGCAATTTGTGAATATTTCACATCGTCATTCCGGAAACCGCGAGTGAGCCGTCAGCCCCGGCGAAAGCCGGGGGGTTATCCGGAATCCAGCCCAGGCTTTGAATCTGCCTGGATTCCGGGTCGCGGGTCCCGTGGACCCTTGCCCGGAATGACGCGTTATATGTTCAGTAATTATGCAAGGCTTAATAAGTAAGGTCTGAACAATCCGCTTCACCGCCGTGCCGATTTCGCGGGCCTGCGCACACCGGC
>JAYUHG010000295.1:0-3582 GCA_043767195.1 Gammaproteobacteria bacterium
CCTGTCCATGGCAAACAGCAGGATTGCGATGCCCGGTCGCCCATCGGGGGTTTCCAGTTCCGTGAGTTCCCGTTCAATGCCGGCCTCGCATTTGCAGCCGATGACGGAGGTGGCAAACCCGGTGACGGACTGCGCCGCCACCCGCGCCCAGTCCAAATTGGCGGCGGTGACGATGATGCGAGTGCCCCACATGGCAAACGCTTCGGCGAAGGTGTCCTCAATCTGTGTCGTGCCTAATTGCATGGCGATCTCAACCGTTGGCGCGGGCTACCGGCACGATCTCGTGATCATGCAGGTAGCTGTCATTGACCGCATAATTATCAAACTCAATGGAATAGTAGCTTTCAAAGAATTGGCGCACCGACGGGACAATGGTCTCATCGTACTTGGGTTCGATGTGCAAAATGCGACCGCTAAAGTCGGCGCAGAACTCGTGGTTGTCAATGATCAGATTCCCGGACTTGATCACATAGCGCGGCGCGCTGAACATCAGTTCCCGATCCACATTTTCGTCATAGATGGTGATATCCGCATCCGCCCCCAGCCCAAGCTGTCCCTTGTTCTTCAGACCCAGAGCCCGGGCTGGCGCGGCGCGGGTGATGATGGCAATCTCATTCAGGGAATATTCCCGATCCAGATCCGGCAGCACGGTTTTGCCAATGGCGCGCTTGTTGACCTTAGCGATTTCCAGTTTGCGGAATTCCCGGTCCATCAAAAGGCGAATCAGCTTGGGATAACTCTGGAATGATCCGCCATTGGGATGATCCGTGGACAGGATGATGCGCCAGGGATCCTCGGACATCAGGAACAGCTCCAGCCCGATGGCCCACTGCAGGGCATGCACATAGGTCTTTTCCTGGTAACTGAATGGCAGGATGCCGCAGCCGCTTTCACATTCCGTATCAGCATTAATCCATTTTGATTTCTTGATGCCGCGCAGCATGTAGGCCAGGGGCGCATCGGCGGTCATGATGGTGGACTTGCCGAACATCACCTGACCCACGTCGCAGGTGATATTCGGGTGGGCATTAACGTAAGCAACAATTTCACGGGCGGCGGAGCCAGGGTTTTGACCTTCTTCACCGGAATAGCTGTGGAACTGGATATGGGCCAGATGCAAACGCCGGTCACCGGCGGTCTTCATGGTTTCCAGGGTGGTCTTGTAGTTGCCGCTGTGACCGAGATTGTTGCAATGAATATGGGGCGGATGCGGGAAGCCGTACTCGTGTACCACTTGCACAAAGGCATCAATGATGTCGCGCGGACTGATGCCCATGGTCTCGCTCTTTTCATCCAGGTCCGACACATTGGAATTGCGCCGGCCTTTCCAGGGCTCATCACCACCGGGGTTGACCAGCTTGGCGGTGTAGGCTTTTGTGGAGCTGATCCACCAGGCCACGGCATGCTTGAATTCTTCCTTGCGGCCTTCTTTCAGTAATTGTTGCAGGAAAATGTTATTGCCCAGCAGCACATAAAAGCCCTTATCAATAATGGGCGTGTCATGGAGTTCTTCCAGGGTGTGTCGCGCGCCAATGGGCGTGACCGCGGCCTCCATGGCGGTGGTGTAACCCAGGGTGGCATAGCGATAGCCCGTGGCGAAGGTGGAGGGCACCACGCCGCCCGACCCGGAGCGGGTGAACGCTGTGCTGGGATGGGGATCGCGCCGGTGATCTTCCGGTTGGAGCTTGCGCGCCAGATTCACTTTGGGCCCGGCGATGTGACAGTGAATATCCACGCCGCCGGGCATGATGACCATGCCCTGTGCATCCAGTGTGCGTGTGGGTTCGGCCACCGCATCCACCATCTTTCCGTCGCGTATATAGAGTGTGCGTACTTCCCCGACAATATTGTTGGCCGGGTCATAGACGCTGCCATTGATGATGCGAATGGTGTCCGACATGGTTCTGCGACGTCCCTGTGTCCGCTGCTAGAGGTTAACTCAAGCCGTGAGTGGCAGTTCAAATGCGGATTTGGCACCCCGGGGCATACGCGCCTGTAACAATTTCTGAACCTTTTCCTTCAGCGCCCGCAGGATGGTCTCGTCATCGGGGAATGGCGAATCAAATGCCTTGCGTAGCGTGATGGGCACATCATCCATGCGATACACGGTACCCGCGGTGTTAATGCCATAGGTAGAGGTGCGGAATGCCACCCGCGCCAGACTGGAGGTCAGCGTCACCTTCGTATCCAGGGATATAACCGGTATGCGACGCAGGTGGGCGATGGCGGCTTTGGGAAAATTGGAGGCCGGGTCGCTGGCGATAATCATGGCGGCATCGGCATCACCCCGGGACAAAGTATCCACGGTGGTAAATTCACCGGGATTAAAACGCGGGAAGCCACGGCTGAAATTCACACCAAAGGGATAACCGGTCTGCCAGGACACCACGTTATCGGCGCCGGTGACGTTGCCATGGCCACGCACCGGCTTGGCTACGAAATGGGTGAACTCATTCAGATCCGTGGCCAGGGCCAGCAAGGCGCCGGAATTGAAATGCCGGCCGCGGGTCATGGTCAGACCCATGCCAAAGAACAACACGCCGTAGCGGCAGTTCTTCATGCGCTGCACCAGATCGTCAATGACGGTCAGGGATACGCCGGTAATGTCTTCAATGTTGGCCTTGATCTCGCGGCCTTTCACGCGTGCACGCAGTGCCCATAACAATTCAAAGTCCTTGCCGGGTTTCAGTTGCACAAAGATGTTCGCGACCGGGGCGCTGGGTGTGCGGCGAATATCCACCAGCACCACGGTGCGATCCTTTTTCCCGTTGGGCGTGAACATGCCCTTGGGGGTGACCGTGTAGCGGGTAAAGTGCCGAGGGTGGGATTCTGCCGGGTTGCCGCCCCAGTACACCACCAGGTCAGCGCGATTCTTCACTTCACCCAGGGTCATGGTGCTTTCGCCAATGCCCTGGAAGGCCAGCCCGGAGGGGCCATGGCAAACCGAAGTGGTGGTATCAATATTACCGCGCACCATGTCGGTGATGGCCACTGCCTCGCGCTGGGCCTCGCAGGTGGTGTCACTCAGGCCATAGGTGATCGGGAAGCGCGCCTCCACCAGAATACGCGCCGCCTCCGCCACGGCTTCTTCAATGGACGCCGGCTTGCCGGAAATCATGGCAGCCGGAGCATCTGCTTCGATGGTGTGCTCCGCGAACCAGGCGCGTCCCAGGACGCAGGCATTCTTGGCTTTGACGATTTTCTTTTGGCTGTCATCCACTGTCAGGATCATGTCGTCGCACACGCAACCGCAGAAGGTGCAGGTGGCATTTTCAATGACGCGCAGATTTTCACTCATGGGATTGAAACTCCTGTTGCCGGGGCGACATCATGCGGCGACTTTAGTTACGACCACGGAAATATTCTTTGACAGCGGCATACCGCTGCCGGCGGTATCGGATTCCATCAGTTCGCTGGAGCAGGGTCCATAGGCCATAAAGATCAGGCCGGTGGGCAGGTCGGTGGCCTTGCGTGGTGTACAGGTAACGGTGGTTTCACCGACGCTATTACTCAGGCGGACGCGATCTCCGTCCTTGAGGTCCATGCGCGCCATGTCCAGCTCGTTCATTTCCACGGTGGAGG
>JAYUHG010000296.1:0-3575 GCA_043767195.1 Gammaproteobacteria bacterium
ACTGGCCGGGCGTGATCTGGCGCAATTGATAGCAGCGGCACGGGAACGGGACTTCCAGCCGGTACCGTTGGGGGTGCGCACTTCACTGGCCATGAAAACCGCCATCCGCAGCACCCGCTCAGCCAATGTGGTCGGGGTATTGAAAGGCAGCGATCCGATGCTTGCCAACGAGGTGGTGGTCTACAGCGCCCATCACGATCATTTGGGCGTGGGCGACCCCAATCCCAACGGCGATCCAGAAGATCGGATTTACAACGGCGCCGTGGACAATGCCAGCGGCTCCGGCATGGTACTGAGTGTGGCACGGGCCATGGCGGCACTCCCGGAACGTCCAAAACGCTCCATCATGACGGTGTTCGTGGGCGCGGAGGAGCAGGGTTTGATTGGCTCGGAATATTTCGCGCTCTATCCCCCGGTGCCCGCGGGCAAGCTGGCCGCCAATATCAATCTGGACAGCGGCAATATCCTGGGCAAAACCCGGGACATCATCCTCATCGGCAAAGGCAAATCGTCACTGGATATAGTGGCGGATCAAGTGGCCGCATTTCAGGGGCGCGAAACCAAACCGGATCAATTCCCGGACAAGGGTTACTTTTATCGCTCCGATCAATTCAGTTTTGCCAAAGTCGGCGTACCGGCGCTGGGATTGGAAGGCGGCACGGATGTCATCGGCCAGGAACCGGGTTGGGGCAAGGTGCAACTGGATACGTTCACTGAGCAGCATTACCACCAGCCCAGCGATGAGCTCAGCGACAACTGGAATTACGATGGCATGATCCAGGATGCGCAGTTTGCCTTCTGGATCGGTCTGGTTGTCGCTAATTCACCAGAAATGCCAAAGTGGAATGCGGGGGACGAATTCGAGGCGGTGCGCAAGAAGTCTCTGGAGTGAGCCGCTGAATCGCCATGCTTGCTCAGATAGCACTGTTTCTCGCGGCGGCGGTTTTTGTTGTTCCGCTATTCAAAAAGCTGGGGCTCGGTACCGTCATCGGCTATCTGGTTGCCGGCATAATCATCGGCCCATTCGGTTTGCGTCTGGTCACGGACGTGGACAGCATTCTGCATTTTTCCGAACTTGGCGTGGTGCTGTTGCTGTTCATCATTGGGCTGGAGTTGCAACCGTCGCGTTTATGGGTATTGCGACGCTCCGTATTCGGACTAGGCAGCGCACAGATAGTCGCGACGACAATATTCGTGGCCGGGATTGCCTGGCTCCTCGGTCAAGGCACATTCGCCGCATTGATCATCGGCGCCGGACTGGCCATGTCCTCCACGGCCTTCGTGTTGCAAACCCTGGCTGAACGCAATGAACTCACCACCCGTCACGGGCGCGAAGCATTTTCCATCCTGCTATTCCAGGATCTCGCGGTAATCCCGCTACTGGCGATATTGCCTTTGCTGGCCACGTCCACGGGTGATTCCACCCCCGGCACAGACTGGAGCGAGGCGTTGCGCGGGCTGGTGGTCATACTGCTCATGATTGGCATTGGGCGGCAGGTCCTGCGGCTGTTGTTTCGCGTCGTCGCGCACCATGGCAACCGGGAAATCTTCACCGCCGCCGCGTTGCTGGTGGTGATCGGCACGGCGCTGTTGATGAGTCAGGTCGGTCTGTCCAAACCACTGGGTGCATTCATTGCCGGCGTACTCATGTCGGACTCCGAGTTCCGCCATGAACTGGAAGCGGAGCTGGAACCGTTCAAAGGTCTGTTATTGGGCCTGTTTTTCATCGCCGTCGGCATGTCGGTCAATATCGGTCTGATACTCGCCTTGCCGGGAACATTGACGGGACTGGTGCTGGCGCTGCTGGTGGTGAAATTCGCGGCGCTGTTTTTCATCAGTCGCATCACCTCGGGCAACACCGACACCGCGCGCAATCTCGGCATTGCCATGGCCGGGGGCGGAGAATTCGCGTTTGTACTGTTCAACCTAGCCCGCCAGCAGCAACTCATCCCCGGCGAGATTGTGGACCTTCTGCTGGTGGTCGTTACCCTGTCGCTGATGTTGGCGCCGTTTCTGTTTCTGTTGAATGACCGGATATTGTCCAATTGGGTGAAACAGCAGGCGGAGCCGGAGTATGATCGCATTGACGAGACCGGCAATCCGGTGATTATTTTCGGTTTCGGCCGCGTGGGCCAGGTCATCGCGCGCATTCTCCACATGCGCGGCATCAAATTCACCGCGCTGGAAATCAATCCGGCGCAGGTGGATTTCGTGCGCAAATTCGGCAACAAGATCTATTACGGCGATGCCACGCGCCTGGACCTGCTGCGATCGGCCAAAGTGGAGAACGCCAAACTGTGTGTGCTGGCCATCAACAACATCGAAGCCTCAGTGCGGGTGGCCGAATTGCTGCGTCGGCACTATCCGGATATTCCGATCTTTGCCCGCGCGCGCAACCGGCTGCACTGCTACAAATTGATGGATCTGAATGTGCAAGTGCTGTATCGGGACACATTTTATTCCAGCCTGGTTCTGGCAAAGTCCATACTGCTCGGATTGGGGTTCCCGGCGCAGGAAGCGGAACGTACCGTAAATCTGTTCCGTGAGCACGACGAGAAACTGATTAAGCAACAACACGCCATCTACCAGGACGAGCAGGCGCTGGTGGAGATTGCGCTGAAATCGCGCGCGGAACTGCAAAGCCTGTTTGAGTCCGACGATAGCGAACGCCGGGGCCGCGACTGGGTCGGCTGATTTCTACCTCGGCGGTGGCGGCTGGATACCACGGGCATGTTTCTGCACCAGCTTGCGCCACTCCACCACAAACCGATCCAGGGCGAACAACTTCTCTTCCTCCCAACCACGGCCATTGGCATAGAACTCCTCCATGGCCTCGCGGGCAAAGATATCGTCGTCGTTGAAACCGGATTTCAGCGCCAACTCCTCCCAGCATTTCTTATAGCGCAGAGTAAAGTCCTCGCGCTCCATGGGTGTGGCGCAGTTCTTTACCAGCACCTGCCAGTATTCGTGATAGCCCTTCTCGATGGGCGTGTACCACTCATACTGGGTCATACCGGGCAATGGCCAGTTCTCCACAAATAACACTCCCGGAAGATATAAGGACACACGCAGACCTGTGGGCGCGCGTTTGCCGTAGGTGTGGATGTTGAGATCGTCCCGGTGCATCACCGGCTGGATGTTATCGAAAAATTTAGTGATGCCCATGGGCCAGGCGCTGTCATTCACCAGCAGGGATTCCCCTCCGCCCACCGGTTCGCCCAGGGACAAGGCGGTATCCAGGGATAGCACCAAAGCCGAATCACGGTGGATCATGATGTGCCCGGGATCGCCACCACTTTCCGCCGCCAGGCGCCAATCGCCGATGCAACGGCGGTGAATGCCAAAGGCCAGGGCATCAGAATCCAGAAGATAAGGTGAACGCAGTGGCTGATCATCCTCCGGTCGAAACGGCAAGTCATCGGGCAACGGCGGCGGCATGAAATCCTCATCGCCGAGAAACACAAAAATGATGCCCGCGGCTTCTTGCGCCGGATAAATCCGGATGCCGGCGCGACCAATCATGGGATCACCCTTGGACGCGACAATGTCGCACAATTTTCCATCTTTCAGACTGT
>JAYUHG010000297.1:0-3554 GCA_043767195.1 Gammaproteobacteria bacterium
ACCATCAGTGCCGTGCTGTCTCCCACGGGTCCATTTCTGCCCACCGGCCCGGCCACTGAAATGCTGGACGATAGCGATTACGAGATCAACCAGGACCACCGCGATAAAGCGGATGACAAACAATACGGAATTTCCGCCGACATTTCCTGGGAAATAGGTTCACACACCATCCGCTCCATCACCGCGTTTCGTGACTGGAAAAATGACACGTTCGAATCCGCGCTGCGTCTCCCGGCGGATTTGTTCAATCGCGTCAGCAGCTTTGATGCGGAAACCATCTCTCAGGAAATACAACTGCTGTCCCCGAATGATGGCCGTTTCCAATATGTGGCCGGACTCTATTATTACGATGAAAACTACCGTATTGATCAGAATTTTGATCTGGGCGCGGACTTCTGTTCCCCCGCCGTCGGCAATCTCGTTTCCGCGACTGCGGCGGCACAACTGATACCCGCGCTCACCGCCGCCTTTACACCTTTGATTGGCGCCGGGCTGGCGCAGACCGTGGCCACGGGCATCGTCGTCGGTGCCATCACGACGCCGGCGCAACTGATCGCCTTGGGCGTCCCGGCCCCACTGGCTCCGGTATTATTGGCCTCCGCGCCACCGGCCGCTGCCATCGGTGGTGCCGCTGCCGCGGGTTGCGCCGCCGGACCGCAAACCGCCGCCGTGGACGGCGATTTCCAACAGGATGTGAACAGTCTGGCAGTGTTCGGACAATTAACCTTTAACGTCACGGACCAATTTCGACTCACCGGCGGCCTGCGCTGGACCAGCGATGAGAAGGACGGCGAATTTGATTCCATCATCAACAATGCCATTGTCGCTCCACCCTCACCTGCCAATCCATTCGGTCTGCAACTGCGAGCCGCGGAAAGTTCGCCGGATATGAAGTTTGATGACAATGAATTGACCTGGATGGTGAACGCCAGTTACTTCGCCACCGACGACATCATGCTGTTTGGTTCCTACTCCACTGGCTACAAGTCCGGCGGCTTCAACTCCGAGGGCGCCAACCGGGCGCTGACCATTGACGAACGTGTCTTCGGTTCGGAGACCGTGGACAACTGGGAACTGGGCATCAAGTCGTCCTGGTTTGATCAGCGCCTGATCGCCAACCTGACCTGGTTCCATACGGATATTTCCGACTTCCAGGATCGGCAATTTGATGGGGTCAACTTTATTGTGCAGAACGCCGGCAAGTTGACGCAGCAGGGCATTGAGCTGGATATCCAGGCGCGACCAGTGGAACCGTTGACCCTGTTGATGGGCGTCAGCTACCTGGATTCGGAATTTGATGAGTTCCCCAACGCCACCAATCTGCCGGCCATCGTTGCCGCCACACAGGCGGCGAACCGGGCCCGGCTTGCAGCCGGATTGCCACCGCTGCCAGTGCCGCCCCTGGACCTGGAAGGTGAGCGAAACCATTTTTCGCCCAAATGGCAACTGTCTCTGGCCGCGGACTGGGCCGATGCCCTGCCAAACACCACCCTGTCCTGGTTTGTGCGCGGCGAATACAATTTTGTGGATGACCAAAATGTCGGCGCCGAAACCAATGCCAACCCACAGAGCATTCAACAAGCCTATGACCTGGTAAATGCCCGCATTGGCCTGCGCGGCCACGAATCAAAGTGGGAGTTGTCGGCATTCGTGCGCAATGCCTTCGACCAGGAATACTGCCAGACCATTTTCAATCAGCCCATCGGCACCACACTGGGCCTGGTAGATCCGGTAACCCTGGGCGGCATGCAAAGGTGCGTACTAGGCACACCACAGACATTCGGAGTCGAGGCTGCGTACCGGTTCTAGATAGCTATAAGCGATAAGCTATAAGTAAATTATCTGTGGCATTCCGTTTTTCTTCGTTGACGCTTGCAGATTCCATTCTCTTTTCACTTATGGCTTATAGCTTGTCGCTTATTGCTGCCGTTCACATATCCTGGGACATGGTCTCCGTTGTCGCGGAAAGCCGATGAATGAGAGTGCGCAAGAACACTTTCAGGAATCGTACCTGACAATTCAGAGAGACTTGGGAGATGACGGTGGAATTCACTTTCAACAGGGCGGTTTCCGTGTTGGCGACAATAGTGGCGGTACGTTTGGTTTTGGCCAGGTAACCCATTTCTCCAAAACAATCCCCACCCTGCAACGTACGGATGACCTTTTTCTTTTTCTTCACCTGTACGGTACCGCTGATGATGATGTAGAAACAGTCATCCAATTCACCTTCGACAATAATGTCCTGATCGATCTTGTAATCCTGCCAGTTGGCGGCGCGCAGGATCTCCCAAATCTCCGCGTCCGGGAAGCCTTGGAAAAACTCAAGTTTCTTGATTGAATTGAATCGCTCCTCAATGGAGACTTCCCGCACCGGCCCTTCCAGCGAATCAAAGGCCTTGGCCAGATCGGTGGCCAGATCCAGCCCCATCTGATAACGATCAGTCAGATCTTTTGCACCGGTCTTCTGGGAAATGGCTTCGAGTACTTCCGGGAGATCGGCTCGGTAATCACGCAACGGTGGCAATGGATCATTGAGTATTCGCGCCACCAGGCGCGAAAAATTATCCGCGGCGAAAGGATGCTTTCCGGTCAGCAATTCGAACATGACCAAGCCGAGAGAAAACAAGTCCGTCTGATTGCCGACCGATTCCTCGCGCAACTGCTCCGGCGACATGTATTTGGGCGAGCCCATCATGCCGGAGTGTTGCGTAGCAGTGGAATCAGGTTTGTTAAACTGCGCGATGCTGAAGTCCGTGATCTTGATGTCCCGGTCCTTGGTAACCAGGATATTCGCGGGCTTTATGTCGCGGTGTACAACACCGGCACGATGGGCATAGTCCAGAGCCTTGGCGCACTTGAAGACGATTTCCACGACCTTTTCCACGGGTAACAAACTTTCAGGGCGGGTAAAGCTCTTCAGTGTCTCGCCGCCCTCGATCAATTCCATGACGATATAACAGGTCTCCCCATCCACGCCGGCATCGAAAATATTGATGATATTGGGATGGGTCAGCAACCCGGCGGTGTGCGCCTCATTGAAAAACATCTTGCGATAACGGGCGCCGGATTCCGGATCGTTTAAAGACTCGGACAGGGCCACCTTGATAGCCACTGGCCGGTCTACAAATGGGTCATAACCCTGATAGACAATGCCCATGCTGCCGCGGCTGATCTCGGTCCTGACTTCGTATTTGCCTAGCTTGTCGGGAATGGTCGTGGGCATGGCTGGATACCGCTCGCGGGATGGTCAATAGGCATAAAATGAAGTGTTTACCTGACCGGAATGTTACTTTAATCGTACGGGTTTTAATAGCGGGGCATCCCGCACCCGGTCTGGTCAGACGCCAACTATGCAACAATGTCGCCATGGCGCCAAAGCACATGAATTCACCAGCAAACGGGCCGGCTTGGAAGGCATTGGCGGCGCACGCCGCCGAAATCGGCGCGTTACCCCTGCTTGATCTGGCGGCGGCACGGAAACTGACACCGCAAAATCTGTCGCGTCAGCTTGGCCCCGTCTTTGTCAGCTTTGCCAGACAACGCCTGAGTGATCG
>JAYUHG010000298.1:0-3540 GCA_043767195.1 Gammaproteobacteria bacterium
GGCACCAACAGATTGGTGCTCATTTGGGTGCCGGTGAGCTTCTGGCAATCAGTGCAGAAGCAGTGAACCGCGCGCACGGGTTCAGCGCTGCATTCATAACGGATGGCGCCGCAGCGGCAACTGCCGGTGAAGGGTGCGTTCATAATCGAATCTCCTCTTGGTTCAGAGTACTGTAATGATGGCTTTTGCCAGGTATTCCACATTCTTCGGGCTGACGCCGGCTACATTTATGCGGCTGGAATCCACCATATAGATGCTGTATTCGGTGCGCAGGCGCTGTACCTGTTCTTTGGATACACCCAGGAACGAGAACATGCCGTACTCGCGTTTGATGAATTCAAAATCCCGCGGAGCCTTCAAATTTTTCAAGGTGTCGGCCAACAACCCGCGCAGCATGTGAATACGTTTGCGCATGCCGTCCACTTCAGTTTTCCATTGGGCGTATAAAGCCGGGTCGTTGAGCACGGTTTTGACCAGGGCGCCGCCATGGGAGGGCGGCATGGAGTAGATGCCGCGGGCGATACTATTAATGTGTGTCAGCCCGGCGTCCGCCTGTTCCGGTGTGGGGGCGACGGTGAGCAACGCGCCAATGCGTTCCCGATACAGGCCAAAATTCTTGGAACAGGAATAGGCCAACAGCAGCTCCGGTACCACGCCGGCCAAAACCCGCGGACCGTGGGCATCTTCGTCCAGTCCTTCGCCCAGGCCCTGATAGGCCAGGTCCACGAACGGCACCAGTCCTTTGCGCGCCGCCAGTTCGGCAACCGCCTCCCATTGCTTTGGATTCAGATCGGCGCCGGTGGGATTGTGGCAGCAGCCATGCAGCAACAGCAGATCGCCCCGGGCCGCGTCTTCCAGCGCTTTCAGCATGGCATCGAAATCCACACTGTGTGTGGCGCCGTTGTAGTAGGGATATTCGGCGATCTTCAGCCCAGCACTGCCCAGCAGCGGCACATGATTGGCCCAGGTGGGTTTGCTGACCCAGATAGTGGCGCCAGGTTTGCAGCGGTTGATGAATTCAGCGCCCACACGCAAGGCGCCGCAACCGCCGGGGGACATGACGGAGCGCACACGGTCGGTGGCCAGCGCCGGATGATCGGCACCCAGGATCAGTTTCTGCACCGCGCTGTTGAAGTCCGCGAAGCCCGGCGGGCTGATATAGACCTTGGTGGTTTCCTCTTTCTCCCAGCGCCGCTCGGCCTCTTTCACCGCCTTGAAGATGGGTGTGGTGCCGGATTCGTCCTTGTAGACGCCCACGCCCAGGTCAATCTTGTTGGGATTGGCATCGCTTTCATAGGCCTTGGTCAGGCCGAGGATCGGGTCCGGTGGGAGCGTTTGAATGGCTTCGAACATGGTTATGGCCGGGAACTCCGGCTCCGTAGTGCATACACTGGGTTTGGGCGGGCGTATATTAGCGGAGAATCAAGGGGTCAGAGAACTTGAAATTGAGAAAATCATGTCCGAGCACATCCCAGCCAATTTCAAGTTCTCTGACCCCTTGATTCTTCGTTCCAGTTGTCCGCGTGATTGTTACGACGGCTGCGGCATGGTCATCGAGAAACGCGGCGATTCCCTGCGGGTGCTGGGGGATCCGGATCATCCGGTGGCCCGGGGTCGCTTGTGCGGTAAATGCGCCATTGCCTACAACGGGGTCTGGCAGGATCCGACGGCACGGTTGCTGTATCCCCAGCGCCGCATCGGCCCAAAGGGTAGCGGTCAGTTCGAGCGCATCAGTTGGGAGACGGCGCTGAAGACCATCGCCCACAGGACGCGATCCATCCTCGCTGCCCAGGGACCTGACGCCATCCTGCATACCCATTATTCCGGCACCCTGTCGTTGCTAGCCTTGTTGTTTCCCATGCGTTTCTTCCACCGTCTCGGCGCCGCCGAGGTGGACCCGGACACCATTTGTAACGCCGCCGGTCATGTGGCGTGGCGCACCATGTTCGGAAACTCAGGCATGGGTTTCGATCCGCGCACCGTGGAGCAGAGCCGCTGTATTCTGATCTGGGGCGCGAATCCGTCTCACGCCGGGCCGCATACCCACAAGCATTGGTTCGCTCCAGCGCAGGCGGCGAAGATCGTCGTGGACCCCATCCACACGGACACGGCGAAGGCGGCGGATATTCACCTGCAACTACGACCCGGCACCGACGCGGCCCTGGCCTTCAGTCTGCTGCATGTGTTGTGGCGCGATGGCAAATTCGATCAAGCCTTCATTGCGGCGCATACACAAGGCGCGGAGGAAGTGTTACCGCTGATCCGGAACTGCACCCCGGAGTGGGGCGCTACGCAAACGGAAGTGCCGGCCTCACTGATCGAAACGGCGGCGCGCATGTACGGCGCCGGGCCGGCGCTGTTATGGGCCGGGCAGGGGCTGCAACGCCAGACTCGCGGCGGCAACATAATGCGCGCCATCGGTTTGTTGCCGGCGCTCACCGGCAATGTGGGCAAACCCGGAGCGGGTTTCTATTATCTCAATGACACCGCCGCCCTGGCCGGACTGAATGGGGAGCGCATGATGGGCGCCCATCTGTCAGCGCGACCGCCGACCCGCATCAGTCACATGGAATTGGCGCGGGAGCTGAGTCGCCCGGATCGCTTTCAATCATTCTGGGTTTGGAACACCAATCCGCTGGCCTCGGCGCCACGGCAGTCGGCATTGCGCGCGGCCATGGCCCGGGAAGATTTATTCACCGTAGTGATTGATTGTTTTCCGACCGACAGCGCGGACTACGCAGATATTGTTTTGCCCGCGGCCAGTTTTCTGGAGTTCGATGATTTGACCTACAGCTATTTCCATTTGCATGTGGGCGTGCAATCCAAGGCGATGGAGCCTCTGGGCGAGGCGTTGCCGAATCAGGAAATCTTCCGACGCCTGGCCGGCGCGCTGGGTTTCAGTGAGCCGGAATTGCATGAGCAGGATGCTGATTTGATCGCCAGCATGATGGCGGAAATGCGCATCCCCGGGACCTTCGCCGAATTTCAGCAGCGCGGCTGGCAGTACCTCACGCCGGAGCCGCAGGTATTACATGCCGATTTGCATTTCGCCACACCCAGCGGTCATATCGAGATCGCCTCCGATGCCTGGATCGCTCAGGGCTTGCCGCGCGCACCGCAATCCGACACCGATGCCGCGCCGGCAGCGGGCCGTTTCCGATTGCTGACGCCGGCGTCACATCTGCGTCTGAACGATTCCTATGCCAATGACACGAAATTGTCCGCACAGGCCGGGCCTGCCTCAGTGATCATGCACGGGGATGACGCCGCGGCATTGGGCATCGCCGCCGGCGACCGGGTATGTTTGAATAATGCCGCCGGAGCAATGCATCTGATCGCCGAGATTGCGAACCTTGCCCCGCGCGGCGTGTTGATTTCCTACAAGGGGCGCTGGCCAAAACTGGAGCCGGGCGGCAGCAATGTGAATATGCTGAATGACGGGACCATGGCCGACATGGGCGCCAGCAGTAGCGTGCATAGCACCGAGGTGGAAGTCATTCCCGTCGCCCCGGCGCGTCACCCCGGTTTTCACCGGGGTGA
>JAYUHG010000299.1:0-3526 GCA_043767195.1 Gammaproteobacteria bacterium
CCACGACCCCCGGAATATCTCGGAGCGCGGTGAGGGAATTGTCGTTGTGAAAATGCCCGCCGAATCCTTTTTGGTAGGCCAGCCCCGGCAAGCGTACTAGCGTGGGGTTGCGAAACGCGCCACGGGAAAAAAATGACAGCGTAGCCGCCTCGCCGCGAATTTGGTCCAGGGCATTATGGAGGTAAGCGAGAAATTGTATTTCCGGAATTGCCAGGAGATTGTTGTGGGCCAGCCCCAGGGCCAGGCCCAGGATGCTTTGTTCATCCAGTATGGTATCCATCACCCGCGCCGCGCCGAATTTTTTCAGCAGCCCCTTGGTGATCCCGTATACACCACCCTTGCGGGCGATGTCCTGGCCACACAATACGATCTCCGGGTATTGCTGCATCAGATCGGCCAGGGCTTGGTTGATGTGCCGCGCCATGGGCTGAGGTTTTTGTTCGGAGTGCGGACCAGACACTGGCAGCGGCGCCGGGAGATTCATTCGCGGCGGCAGTAAGGCGGACAGGACTTCTGCGCGGGTAGCCAGCTTGGGGTGGGTAATGACTTCATCCGCCAGGGCCGTTACCTCTCCATCCACGCGCCGATATAGTTCCAGGATCTGTTCGGTAGTAAGAATGCCGGCTTCCACCAGCCGCCGCGCGCTGTGCAACAACGGGTCATTGTTCTCGTCAGCCTGGATTGTATCCGGCGTCCGATATTCTGATTCGTGATCTTCCCCGGCGTGCCCCATGAGCCGCACCATGCGCGCATGCAGAAACACCGGTGCGCGGTTGCGACGAGCATGTTCCGTGGCGGCCACGGCACCGCGCCAGCAATCCACCAGGTCCAGACCATCGCAGTGGAGATAATGCAGGCCCGGGCGTCCTGAGAAATTCTTTTGTATCCAGCCCGGCGGTGTGTGTACCGAGATACCCAGGCCGTTGTCCTCGCAGATGAACACAATGGGCATGGGCAGGTTCTGATAGGCAGCCAATGCCGCAGCGTTGATGGCGCCCAACGCCGTGGAATGATTTGCCGAGGCATCGCCGAATGTACAGACGATGACTGCATCTGGCGGCATGACTGCACCTTGAGTCTTCAGCGTCGCCGCCAAATCTATGGCGCAGGCCGCGCCCATGGCCTTGGGCAAATGTGAGGCAATGATGCTGGTCTGGGGTGGTACCAGGGTAGCTGCGTTTCCCAGCACCTTATGCCGTCCGCCGGAAACCGGATCGTCACTGGAGGCAACTATGGACAGCAGGATGTCCCGGACTGGCTGCTGGTTCGGGACATGTTTTGCGCGTTGAATCAGGAATGCCCCGCTGCGGTAATGCAGGAACGCCATGTCCGTGGTTCTGAACACCTTGCCGAACACCGCGTTGCCCTCATGTCCGGCGCTGCCGATGGTGTAGAACCCCTGCCCTTTTGCCTTCAGCCGCCGCGCCGCCAGGTCCACATGCCGGCTCATGAGCTGGCTTTCAAATAGGTCGAGGAGATCGGCGTTGTTCAGGCCAACATCGCGTGATTCGGTTGCTACAGTAGCCGCAGGAAAATTACCAGCGGCGATGCAGTGCAGGAAGTTTTCGTGGATGGGGGACATTGAAAAGCAGCTACAAGCGACAAGCTACAAGCCACAAGGAAAAACCTTCAGAGCGCGGCTTTACCTTGTTGCTTGTAGCTTGTGGCTTGTTGCTCTGGTTACTGCGAATCCTTGACTTCAAATCTAACCCCCTGTGCTAATGGTAATTCACCAGAATAGTTCACCGTTGCCGTCATCCTGCGCATATAGCCCTTCCAGGCATCAGAGCCGGATTCGCGACCGCCGCCGGTTTCCTTCTCTCCGCCAAAGGCGCCGCCGATCTCCGCGCCGCTGGGGCCGATATTCACATTGGCGATACCGCAATCGCTGCCGCGGGCGGAGAGGAAAATCTCGGCTTCGTTCAGGTCGCGGGTGAAGATGCAGGAGGACAACCCCTGGGGTACGCCATTTTGCAGCGCCAGGGCCTGCTCAAATTCATCATATTCGGTGACATAGAGTATTGGAGCGAAGGTTTCGGTTTGCAGCAGCGGGTGATGGGCGGGGACTGTGGCCAGTGCGGGTCGCAGGTAAAAGCCGCTTTCACACCCGGAAACATTGACGCGTTCTCCGCCCTGGACGGGAATACCCTCTGCGCGTAATTGTTTGAGCACGGATTGGGCGCGCTCGAAAGCAGTCTGATCAATGAGCGGTCCGACCAGGGTGTCGGCAACGAACGGATTACCCACGCGCACTTGAGCATAGGTGGCAGACAATCGCTGCATAAGTTCGTGGCGAATGTCACGTTGAACAATCAAACGCCGCAACGTGGTGCAGCGCTGGCCGGCGGTGCCCACTGCGGAAAACAAAATCGCGCGCACGGTCAGATCCAGATCGGCGCTGGGGGTGACGATCATGGCATTGTTGCCGCCGAGTTCCAGGATGCTGCGCCCCAATCGTCGCGCTATCAGCGGCGCCAACTCGCGGCCCATGGCGGTGCTGCCAGTGGCGCTGATAATGGGAATGCGTGCATCCCCGGCCAGTTGCAGGGCGGCGTCATTGCCGCCGATGATCATCTGGGACAATGCTTCCGGTGCGGCGCCAAAGCGTTGTAAGCATTTTGACAGCAGTTGCTGACACGCCAGCGCCGTAAGCGGTGTTTTTGGTGATGGTTTCCACAGTACACTGTCACCACACACCAGCGCTAGCGCCGCATTCCAGGCCCACACCGCCACGGGAAAATTGAACGCGGTAATGACGGCCACCGGCCCGGCGGGATGCCAGTACTCGGCGATGCGATGCCCCGGACGTTCCGAAGGCATGGTTAATCCATATAATTGCCGCGATAGCCCCACGGCGAAATCGCAGATATCAATCATCTCCTGCACTTCGCCCAGCCCTTCCTGCAGAATCTTCCCGGACTCCAAAGTGACCAGCGCACCGAGTGATTGTTTATTCGCGCGCAACTCATCGGCAAACAATCGCACCAGTTCCCCCCGCCGCGGCGCCGGCACCATGCGCCAAGCAAAAAAGGACTCCTGGGCAATGGCGATCTTTTTCTCGATGGACGCCGATGTATCCGGATTCAGCCGGGCAATCTCGCTACCGTCAATGGGAGTGTAGACGCGGAGATCCCCAGACTTCAATGTCATCGGGTCGAGACCAGCCGAGGTGAGAATTGCGTTAGGGTTCACAAGTGTGCTTCACATGTCAAATTCGTATTCAGTAATCCATACCTCGTATCTCGGGGGCAAGAATTGCTGGGAACTTTTTTACGGATACTCGTCCTAATCACCAGCCACCAGCCACCAGCCACCAGCCACCAGCCACCAGCCACCAGCCACCAGCCACCAGCCACCAGCCACCAGCCTATCTCCCCTCCTCCAAATACCGCTTCGCATCCAGCGCCGCCATGCATCCCGATCCCGCGGACGTCACCGCCTGGCGATAAATCGGATCCGCCACGTCGCCGGCGGCAAATACGCCTGGCACACTGGTTTGTGTCGCAAGTCCTTTACTGCCCGATTG
>JAYUHG010000300.1:0-8339 GCA_043767195.1 Gammaproteobacteria bacterium
TCCAGCCCCGGACAGACCACCAGATAGTCATAGGCGAGCGTACTGCCAGAATTCAGCTTGATGCGATTTTGCTCGGGCTCAAAGCCCGTAGCCTGCTCCTTAATCCACTCTACATGGGGCGGGATCAGCCTGGCTTCGGGCCGCGCGGTGCTGTCAAACTTGTAAGCCCCCGCGCCCACTAATGTGAATGCCGGCTGGTAGTAGTGCGTCTCGGATGGCTCCACCAGAGTAATGTCCAGCTTGGTCCCCATGGCTTTGCGCACCAGACTCGCTGCCACGGTGATCCCCGCCGTGCCGCCACCGACAATAACAATGTGTCTGCCTTCCCCAGCCATAATCCGAGCCTCCCACTTGCCATGACGCGTAGCGCCTGATGGGCAGAGTATAGTCCTATAAAACCCCTGATTCTGGGGTGGCGCAAACTGCCAAACCCGATTTGTAAAACCTACCGGTTCGGCATCCGAATCGCTACAATCCGCTCCCCGCCAACGTCACGCGCCACGCTCGTCGCAGATTGGAGAAAATCTTGGCCCCCAAGCCGCACCCATCCCCCTCCCCCATCGCCGGGTTATTGCGTGAGCGCATCCTGTTGCTGGATGGCGCTATGGGCACCAGCATTCAGGGCCTGAAACTGGGAGAGGCGGATTTCCGTGGCCGGCGCTTCGCGGATCACGAGCGTGATTTGCAGGGCAATAACGACCTGTTGTCCCTGACCCGTCCCGAGGTCATCGGCGATATCCACCGGCAATTCCTCCATGCCGGCACGGATATTCTCGAAACCAATACATTTAATTCCAATGCCATCTCCCAGGGCGAGTACGCCCTGTCACATATTGCGCGGGAACTGAATCGTGCCAGCGCGGAGCTGGCCCGCGCGGCTGCGGATGAATTTACCCGCCGCACACCCCACAAACCGCGCTTCGTGGCTGGTGTCCTCGGTCCCACCGGTCGCACCGCTTCTCTGTCGCCGGATGTCAATGACCCCGGCGCGCGCAATGTCACCTTCGAGACCCTGGTGGAGTCCTATACCGAGGCCACCCATGGCCTGCTGGATGGGGGTGTGGATTTGCTCATGATCGAAACCATTTTCGACACCCTGAACGCCAAGGCCGCCATCTTCGCCATTGAACAGTGTTACGAAGCGCGTGGGCTGCGCCTGCCATTACTGATCTCCGGGACCATCACCGACGCCAGCGGTCGCACCCTGACCGGTCAGACCCCCACGGCATTCTGGTATTCCATGTGCCACGGTATGCCGCTGTGTATCGGTCTCAATTGCGCCCTCGGCCCGAAGGAATTGCGCCCCCATGTGGAAGAATTGGCGGGGGTGGCGGATACATTGGTATCTGTACACCCCAACGCCGGATTACCCAATGCCCTCGGCGGTTACGATGAAACTCCGGAGTCCATGGCCGCGGTGCTGGGAGAATTTGCCCGCAGCGGTTTTCTGAATATGGTGGGTGGCTGCTGCGGCACCACGCCGGAGCATATTCGCGCCATTGCCGAAGCGGTGGCCCCTTACTCCCCACGCAAAGTTCCGGAATTACCTCGCTATTGCCACCTAAGTGGTTTGGAGCCTTTGACGCTGCGGCCGGAAACCGGCTTTATCAATATCGGCGAACGCACCAATGTGGCCGGGTCACCAAAATTCCTGCGTTATGTACAGGAAGGCAATCTTGAGGGCGCCCTGGAAATCGCCCGGCAGCAAGTGGAAAACGGCGCCCAGGTGATAGATATCTGCATGGACGAAGGCCTGCTGGATTCCGAGGCCCTGATGCGACAGTTCGTGAACCTGATTGCCTCCGAGCCGGATATCAGTCGTGTGCCATTGATGATTGACTCATCCAAGTGGTCGGTGATCGAGAATGGCCTGCGTTGCATGCAGGGCAAGGGCATCGCCAACTCCATTAGCCTTAAGGAAGGTGAGGAGGTATTTCTCAAACATGCCCAATTGGCGCGGCGCTATGGCGCCGCCGTGGTGATCATGGCCTTTGATGAGCGCGGTCAGGGGGATAGCACCGAGCGCCGTTTTGAGATCTGCAAGCGCTCCTATGACTTGCTCACCGGAAAACTGGACTTCCCGCCCGAGGACATTATCTTCGACCCCAATATCCTCACCGTGGGTACCGGCATGGGTGAGCACAATGACTATGCGGTGTCGTTCTTTGAAACCGCGCGCCTGATCCGCCAGCACTTGCCCTACGCCCAAATCAGTGGCGGCCTGAGCAATGTGTCATTTGCCTTCCGCGGCAACAATCCGGTGCGCGAGGCCATGCACACCTCTTTCCTGTATCACGCCATCCAGGCCGGCATGAACATGGCCATCGTCAATGCCGGACAACTGGGGATCTACGGCGAGATCCCGCCGCAATTATTGGAGCGCGTGGAGGATGTCCTGCTGAACCGCCGCCCCGATGCCACTGAACGCATGGTGGACTATGCGGAAACCGTGAAAGAAGCTGAGCGCGGCCCGCAGCCGGACGTAGCGGAATGGCGTAGTGAATCGGTACAGAAGCGCCTCACCCATGCGCTGGTCAAGGGCATCGCCGACTTCGTTGAACAGGATGTGGAAGAGGCCCGACAGTTATATGCGCGCCCGCTGGAGGTTATCGAAGGTCCGCTCATGGATGGCATGAATGTGGTCGGCGATCTGTTCGGCTCCGGCAAAATGTTTCTGCCCCAGGTGGTGAAAAGCGCGCGCGTCATGAAGCGCGCCGTTGCGCACTTGATTCCTTATATAGAAGCGGAAAAAATTGCCTCGGGGCAACGCAGCAGCAAGGGCCGCATCGTCATGGCCACGGTCAAAGGCGATGTGCATGACATCGGCAAGAACATTGTCGGTGTTGTGCTTCAGTGCAATAACTACGAAGTGCTGGACTTGGGCGTCATGGTTCACTGCGACACCATCCTGACCAAGGCCATGGAGGCGCAGGCGGATATCATCGGTCTGTCCGGATTGATTACGCCGTCCCTGGATGAGATGGCTCATGTGGCGCGGGAGATGAGCCGTCTGAACTTTACCGTGCCGTTATTGATCGGCGGCGCCACCACGTCGCGCATGCACACGGCGTTGCGCATCGCGCCGGCCTACGCCCATGGTGTGGTACATGTGAAAGACGCGTCCCGTGCCGTGGGCGTGGTGCAATCCCTGAGTAGCGCCGAGAAGAAGCCCGCTTTCCTGGAAGAAACCGCCAAAGACTATGTGGCCCTGCGCCAACGCCATCAACAGCGCCAGGATACGACCCATTGGCTGACGCTGGCGGAGTCCCGCGCTAATAAGTTCCGCACTGACTGGAGCAAGCAATCATTCGTGGCGCCGGCGCGACCCGGTGTCCATGTTTTGGCCGACTACCCCCTGGCGGAATTGGTGCCGTACATTGACTGGACACCGTTCTTCATGACCTGGGAACTGGCCGGGAAATATCCGCGCATCCTGGAAGACGCCGTAGTGGGCGATGCCGCGCGTAAGTTGTATGAGGATGCGCGCCAGATGCTGGATCAGATTATTGCCGGAAATTGGTTGCGCGCCGCCGCCGTCATCGGCCTGTTCCCCGCCAACAGCGTCGGCGACGATGATGTGGAGATCTACACCGATGCCACACGCACCGGAATTCGCGGCACATTGCACATGCTGCGCCAGCAACAGCGCCGTCCAGAGGGTCAACCCAACCTGTGCCTGGCGGACTACGTCGCTCCCAGGGAATCCGGGAAGGTGGACCACCTGGGGGCATTCGCGGTAACCACGGGTCTGGGTATCGAAACCAAACTGGAAGAATTTGCCCGCGGCCACGATGACTACAACTCAATATTGTTAAAGGCGTTGGCGGATCGGCTGGCGGAGGCATTGACGGAACGTATGCATGAGCGTGTGCGCCGGGAATTCTGGGGTTATGCCAGGGATGAGAAACTCGCGGGCGAGGATCTCATTGCCGAACGCTATCAGGGCATCCGCCCTGCCCCGGGGTATCCCGCCTGCCCGGACCATACCGAGAAACACACTATCTGGAAATTATTGAATGTGGAACAAACCATCGGCATGCAGCTCACCGACAGCCTGGCCATGTATCCCGCCGCTTCGGTCAGCGGCTGGTACCTGGCCCATCCGGGCGCGCGCTATTTCGGTGTCGGTCGTATTAATCGGGATCAGGTGCAGGATTACGCCCAGCGTAAAGGCATGGAACTGCGTCGCATGGAAGGCTGGCTATCCCCGCTGCTGGGGTATGATTCGGAAATATCGGGCTGACCCCAAGGACCCACGTTATGCCATCACGCCGGCTACTGCTTCTGCCTCTGGCTCTATTCGCCGCAACTGTTCTGGCTGCTGCCCCGAAGGAGACTCCGGAAGGTTGGTACCGTCAGGGTGAAAACACACTGCAACAAATGTTGGCGGATCAGCCGAACACCGGCGCAGCGCGTAACGTCATTCTGTTTCTTGGCGATGGCATGGGCGTTACTACGGTGACGGCAGCGCGCATTCTGGCCGGCCAACTCAAAGGGGAAACTGGCGAGGAGAATGTGCTGGAATTTGAGCGCTTCCCCAATGTGGCGCTGATCAAGACCTATTCCACCAACCAACAAGTCCCGGACTCCGCCGGCACCATGTCGGCCATCATGACCGGTGTCAAAACTCTCGATGGCGTATTGTCCGTGGACCAGAATATCGTGCGTGGTGACTGCGCCTCGGCCCAGGGCCACGGACGTGAAACATTACTGGAGCAATTTGAGCAGGCCGGGCGCGCCACGGGCATTATCAGCACCGCGCGCATCACCCACGCGACGCCGGCGGCAACCTATGCCCATTTGCCCGAACGGGACTGGGAAAGTGATACAGACCTGTCCGCGGCGGCAACCAACGCCGGTTGCCTGGACATCGCGCGACAACTGATCGAATTCAAGCACGGCGATGGCATTGATGTGGTTTTTGGTGGCGGGCGCTCGGAGTTTCTGCCTGAATCAACCGCGGATCCTGAATATCCCGGCGAACCTGGCCGGCGTCGTGACGGTCGCAATCTGATTGGCGAGTGGCAACAGCGTTACACGGACGGTCAATACCTGTGGAACGGCAAAGACTTCGCAAATCTTGACCCGCGCACGGTAAAGCGAGTACTGGGATTATTTCAGCCCTCACACATGCAATACGCCGCGGATCGGGAACGGGATCCAGGCAATGAACCGGCGCTGGCGGACTTGACCGCCACCGCGATCAGGATTTTATCGCGTAACCCCAAAGGATTTTTTCTGATGGTGGAGGGTGGACGCATTGACCACGCCCTGCACGACACCAATGCCTGGCGGGCACTGACGGACACCTCGGCATTTTCCGATGCCGTGGCCAAGGCCGTGGAGCTGACACAGCGGGAAGACACATTGATTATTGTGACAGCGGATCACAGCCATGTGTTGACAATGGCCGGCTACCCGACACGCGGCAATCCGATTCTTGGCAAGGTGGTGGAAAACGATGGGGCCGGCAGACCCCAATCAACGCCAACCCTGGCCGATGATGGGAAACCCTATACCACGTTGGGATTCGCCAATGGCCCGCAGACCGTTTCGCCACGGCGGGACTTGCGGGATGTGGACACCAGTGCGAATGATTTTACGCAGGATGCGCTGGTGCCTCTGGAGTCAGAAACCCACGGCGGAGAAGATGTGGCGGCCTACGCGCGTGGGCCGTGGGCGCATTTGATACGCGGAGTTCAGGAACAGAATTACATTTATCATGTCATGCGTTACGCGGCGCAACTCCCGCCATAGCAGTGCTATTACTTCAGTCCGACATTGATTGCATCAATGATGGGACTATTGTTCGCTGTCCCAGTACTTGCAAGTGATAGGCCCGTAATGTCTTCAGGAATAACAACTGTTCCTGCTGCGGGATGCCTATGCTGCCCATGCCGGTTTTAAGACGTTGCACCAGGCCAGGCAGTTTCCAGACGGCAAGTCGCCGGCTCAAGGGATCATTGAAACTCTCGACTCCCGCAATAAAATCATCCAGCGTCTTCAAAGCCATATTCCATTCCACATTGCCCTCACCCTTGTCCATCTTTAGTCGGGTCATAACCTGGGCCCAGGTCCCTAACGCGAATGCGCTGACAAAATGCGGAATCTCATGGCCTTTGATCTGCGTCTCGATTTGCGCCTGAACCGCCGGATCCGCCGAGATAGTTGGTCGTACAGGTTGTCCCGCGCCGCCCAATACCGGGCGTCGCCCCGGAAATGTAGAAAACGGTTCACTGGATTCAGCGCTGTCCCGGCGTGCCGGGCGTGCGGCGCTTATGCCCTGCCGCGCAAGCAATGCATTCACTTCACCGTAGATGCGCGGCAAATCGGATTGCATATGGCGTTGAAACAGTTCCATTAATGCGTGTCGCACCGGTTCACCCGACGTCACTTCGGCACAGGCTTCGTTAAAGGCGGCCATCAGGATTTGTGGATTAAGAGGATTCGGACGTGTCTGAGCTTCGCGCGCGGGCAGTAACGTATCCAAACGCCGATCAATTTCCATTAGTACGGTGCGGCAACCGGGCGTCACCGGACCTGAGTCATGCGCTTCAGCACCACTGCGCAGGCTACGATCAAATAACTCCCTGAGCCGGTAATCAAAACACAGCGCGAACTCCCGGCGGCGCTGGCGCAATTCGCGCACGGCATCGAAAGAGCGCAAACCGGTTGTGTCGGCCTTCATCTCTCTTTCCAACGTGACGGCAGCCTCATCCACGGCCCGGGCGACTGTCGCCTGCAAGCGGCTTGTCACCAATTCACGACATTCCCGTAAAAGCGAGATATTAGCGCTATTCAGTTCCATTGGTGTGTCCATGTTCTGTGAAACTCCGTTATGCAACGTGCGCTAGATGACCTGTATTCGCGACCGGTTGCAATGGGCAAAGCGCGCCAATGAGTGCTTGTTCACAAATTTTTATAAAAGAATAGAATTTATAGGGCGTGTCGCTTGATTTCCCAGGGTTTGTCGCCATAGGAAGACGGGTTTTGCCTGTTTTGCCGCTCAGCCAAAGCTATGTCTTTGGTTTATAGAGCGTTGATGGTCTGGCACAGAGCTTGCGCTATTTCACCGCAACCACATCTTTCAGGGGGCATCATGGCAAGCGGCGTAATTGGTAGTGACCTGGATTTTTCCAGCCCGGATTTCAATGAGCGTCTGAGCCTGTGCTCAACTGAACAGTTGCGACAATGCATCCGGCTGCTGGGCATGTACCTTGCCCTGTACAAGCGCGGCCATGGCGAGCTGGACGCATCCGCCTATATGGGATTGCTGAATCACGATCCCGAGAATATGAAACTGGCGGAACTGATGGCGGATGGCATGGATGAAGCCCATGCCATGTTGCTGTTGATTCAGTGTGAGCCCGCGGCATCCGGATTTTCCACACCCACTGTCAGCAGCCAGATCAACTGATCGGCATTGGAATTACCAATCGCGCAGTTGGTCCAGTGACGCGATCTGTTCCGCTGACAGATGTAAGTTAATTGCCTGCAAACTGGCGGCAATACTTTCCGGTCGGCTGGCGCCGGGAATGGGAATAATCTGATCACCTTTGTGTAACAGCCAGGCCAGCGCCAACTGCCACGGTGTTGCCCCCGCCTGACGAGATATTTCCAGCAGCGGTTTCGATTCACCCAGACGTTGTTGCCTGCCATGGCCGCCCACCGGGCTATGGGCCAGAAATGTGATTTGATTGCGGGCGCAATATTCCACCACGCCGTTTTGAAATGACCGTTTCATGAATACATGACATTTGTTCTGCACGCTGATAATGGGCACGATCCGTTGCGCCGCGCTTATCTGTGAAACATCCACATTTGACAGTCCCACATGCTCAATCTTGCCGGCATCACGCAAACGCGCCAATTCCCCAATGCTGTCCGCAAATGGCACGGACGGATCCGGCGCATGCAATTGATACAGGAATATTCGTTCCACCCCCAAGTCCGCCAAACTGCGTTCACAGGACTGGCGCAACCATACCGGCGTCCCCTTCGCATCCCAGCCACTACCCTCCTTGGTCAGTCCGCCTTTGGTGCCGACCAGGACTGTGTCCTGCCGACCCAATCGCCGCAGGATATTTCCTATCAGACGCTCGTTATGACCCAGATCATGGCTGCCCATGCAATACACATTGGCGGTATCAATAAAATCTCCTCCGCCTTCAATAAATGTCCGAATCACCATTTCAGCCTGGGATTCCTCTGGTCGCCCGGACAATGACAATGGCATTCCGCCCAGCCCGATAGCGGTCACTGTCTTGCCGGTTGTGCCAAGCTGGCGTTTGCTCATGGGTTATCGGCCCCGTGGGTTTGGTGACCGGGATCGGGTCGTC
>JAYUHG010000301.1:0-3520 GCA_043767195.1 Gammaproteobacteria bacterium
CGGGGGAGTTTTACACCATCGGTGCCTGGGCCGTGAGCGAAGATGGAAATTTCCTCGCCTTTACCGAGGATCGCACCGGTCGTGAGCAGCATGATCTCAGAATTCGGGATCTGCGCAGCGGCGATCTGCTGCCGGATTCCCTTGGCGATCTGTCGGCGCAAATCGCCTGGGCTAATGACAATAAGTCGCTTTACTACGTGCGGCTGGATACGGCCCTGCGTCCGATCCAGGTATGGCGGCATGAGCTGGGCACGAATATCAACGCGGATGTGCTGGTGTACGAAGAGCGGGATACGACCTTCGACATGTCTCTGGAAAAATCCCGGGATGGAAATTTTGTTCTGATTCGGCTGGTATCCACGCTTTCCACGGAGATCCGGCTTATTGACGCCAACGCCGTGGCGACAACCAGCAGGCCGTTTCTGCCGCGGGAACCCGAGCATCGCTATTTCGTTGAAACCGATGGTGACGAAGCCTACATCCTCAGTAATTGGCATGCCCCCAATTACCGCCTGCTGCGCACGACGCTGACGGACGCCACGGACAAGTCCCGATGGCAAGAAGTGTTGCCCCAGCGTGACGACGTACCGTTGTATGGCATGCATCTGATGCGGGATTTCATCGTCATCAATGAGATCCACGCCGGCACCCTGAAATTCCGCGTGCTTGGCCGTGACGGTGGCAGCGATTATTACATTGAGGGCAGCGAGGCCGCCTACGCCGCGACCTTCGGTGAAAACCCCGATCTGGATACCAATACTCTGCGTTACTACTACACATCCCTGGTCACACCCTATCGCGTACACGATTACGAATTGAGCACACGGGAAGATCGGATTCTGAAACAGGAATTCGCCGGTGCGGATTTTGACCCGGGGAATCTGCGCACCGAGCAAATAACCATCACCGCCCAGGATGGCACCAGGGTGCCCGTGACATTGCTGTATACCGCCGGCAGCAAACCCGACGGAGGCAATGGCCTGTTTCTCCATGGCTATGGCGCCTACGGCGACGTGTTTTATCCGGAATTTAATCGCGACATCCTGAGTCTGGTGCAACGGGGTTTTGTCTACGCCATTGCCCATATCCGTGGTGGGGGTGAATTCGGCCAAGCCTGGTATGACGGCGGGCGGGTGTTCAACAAAAAGAACACGTTCACGGATTTCCTCGATGTAGCGCAGGGGCTGGTGCAACAGGGTTGGGCTGCGCCGGATCGGGTGGTAGGTTTTGGGCGCAGCGCCGGCGGCCTGCTCATCGGAGCTGTGGCCAATGCCCAGCCCAATCCATTCTCAATACTGATTACCGAAGTGCCGTTTGTGGACGTGATTACCACCATGGCCGACGACACCATTCCCTTGACCTCATTTGAGTGGCAGGAGTGGGGCGATCCGCGCATCACGGCGCAATATGATTACATGCTGTCCTACTCGCCCTATGATCAGGTGGCGGCGCAAAAATATTCCCATCTGCTGGTGACCACCGGACTATGGGATGCCCGGGTGCAGTATTGGGAACCGGCGAAATGGGTGGCGAGACTGCGCGCCTTGAAGACCGGCGACTCGAAACTGTACTTTGCTACCGACATGACTGCCGGACATGCCGGACTGGCTGGCCGCTACCAAAGACTGCGCGAGACGGCCATGGAGTATGCCTTTATCCTGGATACACTGGCGCATTCACAGTCTCGGTAGTATTCATTACTACTACTTGACGTAGCGCGTTTCAAGGGACTGCACTGGCGCACACCGTTTTGATCCTGCCTAAGCGGGTTACGCTACCCCGCCTGCATCGGCGCCAGTTTTGTCTCAGTGTTATAGATGCGAAATCCGCGTGCGAGGTAATTTGGTAGCGCGCCGGCATGATCCCGTGACGACGTGTGTACCCAGACCCGCTTGGCGCCGCTGGCCCATGCCTGGCGAATTGCCTCGGTGAGCAGCAGGCCGCCCAAGCCGCGACCAATGGCGGTGGGTAACAACCCAAAATAGGCTAGTTCCGTGGAGCCATTGTCCCGGGCATCGAGTTCAAAGTATCCGGCGCGGACACCCTGGGACTCTCCCACCCAGATTTCTATGCCGGGACGCTGGTAATACTCCTGCCATTGCCGGTCACTCCATACCAGCCGGTCAATCCATTGATAATCGTTGCCGACTTCTTGATAAAACTGGCGACCGGTGGCGAATTCCGAGACCGGCAAGCGTCGCACAGTGAGCGCGTCGGCATCCGCCCGGGATGGGCGCAGATCATCGAGCGTCAGCATTTCCAGGTAGGTGGTGGTTTCCGGCGCCAGGGCCGGAGGCGTTTTCGGGTCGGCGGTCATTCCGGTTCTTTCCTTGCCTTTTGCTAGTGGGATTCTACACAATCAGGACCATTCCACAGCGGACATTCCTTGCTATGACAACCCATGATGTGATCATTATTGGTGGCGGCCACAACGGCCTGGTCTGCGCCTGTTATCTGGCCGCCGGCGGGATCAAGGTCAAGGTGCTGGAACGCCGCGCCGTGGTGGGCGGCGCCGCCGTCACCGAGGAATTCCACCCAGGCTTTCGCAATTCCGTTGCCGCCTACACAGTGAGCCTGCTGAATCCAAAGGTCATTCGCGATCTGAATCTGGAAAAGCACGGCCTTCGCGTACTGTTGCGTCCTTTTTCCAATTTCCTGCCTTTGCCCGGCAACAATTATCTGCGCACCGGCGCGACCCTGGAAGAAACCCAACAGCAGTTTGCCCGCCTGTCAAAGCGGGATGCCGAGCGCCTGCCGGACTATTACGCCATGCTGGACAAAGTGGCGGACGTATTGCGCGCAATGATCCTGGAGACGCCACCGAATCTGGGTGGGGGCCTGAAGGATCTGTGGCAGGGGATCAAGGTCAGTAATCGGCTGCGGCATCTCTCCATGGCGGAGCGTCGCGATGTCATGGATCTGTTCACCAAAAGCGCCGGCGACCTGTTGGATGACTGGTTTGAGCACGACGCCATCAAGGCCGTGTTCGGTTTTGATTCCATTGTCGGCAATTTCGCCAGCCCCTATACGCCGGGTTCCGGCTATGTATTGTTGCATCACGTATTCGGCGAGGTCAACGGCAAGGCCGGACAGTGGGGTCATGCCATCGGCGGCATGGGGGCCGTTACCCAGGCCATGGCCGCGGAGGCGAGGGTTCGCGGCGTGGATATTCAGTTGGATGCGGCGGTCAGCAAGGTGAACACCCATGCTGGCCGTGTCACCGGAGTGACCTTGGCCAATGGCGATGAACTGAATGCACCCTGCATCGCCGCCAATGTGAATCCGAAATTGTTGTACCTGAACCTGATGACCCCGGATCAACTGGATGCGGATTTTCTGGCGCGTATGCGCCGCTTCAAGTGTGGCTCCGGCACCTTCCGCATGAATGTGGCGCTGTCGGAACTGCCCTGGTTCACCGCAGCGCCAAAGAGCGAAGGTGATCGCTATTTGCAGTCCGGCATCATTATCGCGCCATCGTTACATTATATGGAGCAGGCGTATTTCGATGCCCGCACTCACG
>JAYUHG010000302.1:0-3515 GCA_043767195.1 Gammaproteobacteria bacterium
CTGACCAGCAGCTACGGCTGAAGCAGGGAGAGTTGCGTGAGCGGGTGGATGCCATCCGGCGCGACATTCGCGGGGGTCTGGATCCGGATCTCGACGAGCAGGCGGTGCAACTGGAAAATGCTGAGGTGCTGGATGCATTGCTGGCGCTGGCAGTGAATGAGCTGGAAGAGATTGAACAGAAGCTGCGCCGACGCATGAAATGAATGTCCTCTGGGTAAGGGCTGTTCATCAAGCAACTTGGCTTGCTCGAAAGTCCAAATTTTGGCATATGCCAAAACATGGGGTTTTCCATTTCAAAAATAATGAGACCGGGTGGATTCGGGCCTTTTTTGAGAGAGTGCGCAGGAACTAGGCAATGTCTGCCAGTCGCAGATGCATTAGAATCGCACGGGGAGAATCAGGATTCATGGAACTCGTTGATTTCACCAGGCTGAAGGTTTCCTGCAAGAAGTGCAGTCTGGCAGAACTGTGCCTGCCGCATGGCCTGTCCAGGGCCGATCTCGAAAAACTGGATCAAGTCGTGCGCCACCCGAAGCCCCTGGATCGCGGCGACCACCTGTTTCGCAGTGGCGATACGCTAAGCTCGCTCTATGCCGTCCGCTCTGGCAGCGCCAAACTGGTGATCGGCAACCGCAAGGGCGAGGAACAGATCCTGGGCTTTTACCTGCCGGGTGAAGTGGTGGGATTTGATGCCGTGAGCACTGGCTTTCACACCTGCACCGCCACCGCGTTGGAGACCAGCAGTATCTGCGCGCTGCCCTATTCCCAGCTTTCGGAGATCTCCAGCAATGTGCCGACGCTTCAGGAACAGGTGTTGCGATTGATCGGGCGTGAGATGTCCATCGAAAATGAACTGCTTTTGACCATCAACAAAAAATCCGCCGACGAACGTATTGCCACGTTTCTGCTCTCATTATCGAATCGCTTCAAACGCCTGGGGTATGCGGCGCAGGAATTCCGCCTGAGTATGTCACGACAGGAGATCGGCAACTACCTGGGGTTGACAATTGAAACGGTAAGCCGCAGCTTCACGCGCCTGCAGAAACTCCGGTTGATCGCGACCCAGCGCCGTCTTGTGAAATTGCTCGACATCAATGCGTTGCACGAAATGAGTCATGGCGTCGGCTGTGCGGCGTCACAAACTATCTCACGGTCCGGAAGAATAACGGCCTGACGTCAGGTGTCGCGGGGAGTTAGAATCTCACCTGCAAGTAGGCCCAGACCTTGGTCAGGTCAAAGGCCTGCCCGGCGACCGCATTACGCGCAAGGTTCATTGCATTCCGATCCGCATCATAAGCCGCATACTTCAGCCCCACCGTGTAATGCTCGTAGAAAGGTTTTTCCAGCAACAAATCCCATTCAGAGCCGTAGTCATACCCGTCATGATCCGAGCGCAGGTCGTGATATACCACCATGGCAGTGGCGCCGCCGACGGTGGCCTTAAGTGTCAGGAACAGGTTCTGAATACCGTCTCCCGGCGTGATCAGGAATCGATCCGCCCAGCCCTGAAATGCATGATTGGTGCCGAGCGGCGTCTGCAAGCTGCTGACACCCCCGTCACCGCCGAGTATTTCATAGCTGACCTTGGCCGTGATGGCGCTGACGAATCCTCCCGGTGATGTGGACACCCCCGCTTCCGCCAGCCAGTAGTCCACATCAATATCATTTGGGTTTTCCTGATAGTCGCTCTGGTGCGCGTATTCCGCGGTGTACAACAGCTTCAGGTTGCTGGCCAGTGCGCCGCTACTTTCCATGATCGTGATCCCGGCTGCCTACCTGCTGATGCGGGGCCGCGGGCTGTTGCAGTCCAGCCCATGACAGCGCATAACCCAATGCTACCTGCTTCGTTTGCAGAGTTGCGGCCATGCGCAACACATTGCAGGCAATGAAACGCGATGCCGGGGTTAACCAGCCCTTTTGCGGGCGAGAGTCTCGATGATCGGGCACGGCGCGTCCATGCCGGTACGTTCGCAGCGGTCCAGCATCTGCCGCAGCGCGCCTCGCATCCGCCGCAGGTCGTGGAGGTTCTCCTCGATCTGCGCGAGCCGGCTCCTGGCGATGGCGCGTATCGATTTGCGGTCCACGCCGTCGTTGAGCCGCAGCAGTTCGCTGATTTCGCCGAGCGTGAAACCGAGTATTTGGGCGCGCTTGATAAATCGGATGCGGTCAATGAGCGCGACCGGATAATGGCGATATGCGCCGCGCGCAGCGGGAACAGGCAGGAGCTTGCGCTGCTGATAATAGCGGATCGTCTCCACGCCGACGCCGGCGGCACGGGCGAGGTGACCGATCGTAAGTGTTTCATTCGGCATCATTTTTTGCCTCTCCGCGCTGGAAAGATGGAGCGAAGCTTGACTCCGGGGTCAGGTACAGAGTCTATGCTTCACCACGGATCACTGTAAACGGAGGATTTCCTCATGACAAATGCTTCGCACACTCACCCGACGAATCCAGCGCCGTCGCGCGCGGCCTGGTATCAACGTCCGTCCGGCGTCGCCGGCGCGATGGCCACCATGATCCTGGTGTTCTACATACTGCGCGAACATTGGTATCACATCGCCGGTTACTGGTCCTACTTGCTGCTCCTCGTCTGCCCGCTGATGCATGTGTTCCATCGTGGTCATCACGGACATGGCGGGCATCTGCGAGACCCGGATAATTCCGGCAGTGACCGCGGGTGACGTCATGCATCAGCACGGACACAACCATCATCACAGCCACGGTGAGTCGCCGGTGTCATCGTGCGCCAAGCCTGCGCCGGCGGGCACGGTGTACACCTGCCCGATGCACCCGGAGGTCCGCCAGGGACATCCGGGCAACTGCCCCAAGTGCGGCATGGCGCTGGAGCCGGTGCTGCCAACCGGAATCACAGAAGAGGATCCGGAACTATCGGACATGGCGCGCCGTTTCCGCTTCAGCGTGGTGCTGGCATTGCCATTGTTCCTGCTTTCCATGGCGCATGACCTCGCTCCGACGCTGCTGCCCGGATGGGCCGGGCCGCGGGAAGTGCAATGGGTGCAGTTCCTGCTGGCCACGCCCGTGGTGTTGTGGGGCGGCTGGCCGTTTTTTGTGCGCGGCTGGAACTCCGTCAGGAACTGCGCCCTGAACATGTTCACGCTGATTGCGCTGGGTGTCGGCGTGGCCTGGGCCTACAGCACCGTCGCGCTGCTGTTGCCATCCATCTTCCCGGCCCAGGTACGCCCTGTTCACGGCACCGTGGCGGTCTATTTCGAGGCTGCCGCCGTGATCACCGCGCTGGTGTTGCTTGGACAAGTGCTGGAACTACGGGCGCGCAGCCGTACCAACGCCGCCATCCGGATGCTGCTGGACCTGGCGCCGAAGATGGCGCGCCTGGTGGGCACCGATGGCGCGGAGACCGACATCCCGCTGGAACAGGTGATGCCGGGCGCACGGTTGCGCGTGCGTCCCGGCGAAAAGATCCCCGTGGACGGCGTCGTGTTCGACGGCGCCAGCGCCGTGGATGAGTCGATGATGACCGGTGAGCCCATGCCTGC
>JAYUHG010000303.1:0-3504 GCA_043767195.1 Gammaproteobacteria bacterium
ACCTGCGACACCATCCAGCGCCACGGCGGACCAGCAACAGAAACAGGAATCCACGCAGGCAGAAAGCGGCAGTGAAAAGCCCTCCGCCGCGCAATCAGAGGATCAGGTTCTGGATGCGGCGCTGGAGACCTTTGATAAGGACATGCAAAAGTCGGCCAATGCGCAACCAGGTGCCGAGCCGGATCCGGCCAGTCCGCCGCCGCTAACAGCCAAACCCGAATCCAGTGCCGCGGCTGCCGGTGGCACACCCGCTCCGCCGGGTAATACGGGTAGTGCCGGAAGCGCCGGCAGTCAGGGCACCGGTGCCGCCGGGAGCGGAACTCATGGAGGGGAAACGTCAGGAACAAGCAGCGGCAACGCGGGTGCAACAGCCGCCGGGGGTACACCCGGCGCGGCAGGCGCAACCGGGGGATCAACCGGCGCCGGTGGTGGATCATCGGGCGCCATGCCGGCGGGTGCAGGTGGCGAAACCGGGGCCATGACCCAGGGTGAACAAGTAGTGCTGCTGGATGGCCGGCTGGGCGAACAAATGGCGAAGTTCGATGGCATGTTGCTGGATGAACGCGCGGCGGCGGCGGCGCGGCAACGAGACAGCGGCACATTGGGTGCCGATGACGAGGAATCTGGCGCGGGATCCGATGACGGTTATGGTGGCGCAGGCTCACATTCAGACTCGGGTGCTGGCGAAGACGGCGGCATGGCAGGCGGTAGTGGAGATGCCGACACGGCGCCGCCGCTCACCGGTGGCCCGGGCGGACGCGGCGGTCGGGCATCCAATTCCGCCGGTGGCGGTATGCCCGATCTACCTGGGTCAACACGAACTGGAGATCACGGGCCGGTGGCGGTGGCCGCGGTGCCCACGGATATTCCGCGCGGCGATGACGATGATGTAGTCGCGCGCCAGTTGCGCGAGGCCGCCATGCAGGAACCGGATCCGGTGCTGCGGGAAAAACTCTGGAATGAATATCGCAAATACAAAGGCATCTCGGTGAAATAACCATGAAAGCCGTGCACACTTTTTTTGTCTCACTGCTGCTGACATTTCTGCTGGTGGGCTGCAATTCCACCACGGTCAAAACCACCGCCCAGACGCCGGTGCGGCCCGAACCCGCCGGGCCGGTATCGGAAGCGATGCTGCTGGATGTGGGTGTGAATCTGTTCAACCCCGGCACTGATGGCCTGACCGACAAGGAACTGGAAGTCATTTATCCCGAGGTGCGACAGGCCGAGGCGCGTTTCTTTCCCACCGTGCTGGCCACCACACTGCAAAATACCGGCAGTTGGGGCGTGGTGCGGGTGATCCCGGATCGGCGCAGTGAAATGGATATGTTCGTGGACGGCACCATCCTCCAGTCGGACGGCGAATTTCTGAAACTGGAAATCACCGTGCAGGATTCCGCGGGCAAGGTCTGGTTCAAGCGCAATTACGAGGAAGAGGCCAGCAAGTACGCTTATGACAAGGAACTGAGCAAATCCATTGAGCCGTTTCAGGGACTCTACAATCGCATTGCCAGCGACATGGCCCAATTTCGCAGTCTGTTGACCCCGGCCCAAGTGGCGACACTGCGCAGCATCACTGAATTGCGCTTCGCCGAACGCTTTGCCCCCGAGGTGTACTCCGGCTATCTCACCAAGGACGGCAAGGGCCGTTACAGCATTGCGCGTCTGCCGGCGGAAAATGATCCGCTGCTGGAACGGTTGCGTCGCATTCGTGACCGGGACAATCTGTTCGTGGACACATTGCAGGATTATTACTCCACGTTCTCCGGCAAGATGCGCAGCCCCTATCTGCAATGGCGTCAGGAAAGCTATTCAGAGATACAGGCGTTGAATGCTGCGCGGGGTTCCGCGGCGGCGCGCACGGCGGGTGGCATAGCGGCCATCGCCGCCAGCATTGCCGCAATTTACTTTGGCGCCAACAGTAATAATCCGGGGCTGGAGACACTGGGCACCCTGGGCGGCATCGTCGGTGTCACCGCCGGCGCCATGCTGGTGAAAAGCGGCCTGGATCGGAACGCCGAGGCAAAGCTGCATCTGGAATCCCTGAAGGAATTCGCCGCCTCCCTGGATGGGGAAATACAACCGCAGAAGATGGAACTGGATGAGCGCACCGTGACCCTGAGCGGCACGGTGGATCAACAGTACGCGCAATGGCGCGAGATACTGCATGAGATTTACCGCACCGAGACGGGCGCGGAATTGGCGCCGGCTAAAAATTAAATATCCGCTCCCCACCACTCTGCCCCTCACCCCAACCCTCTCCCGCAAGCGGGAGAGGGTGACGCGTAGCGGCGGGTGAGGGTCGAGAATTTTCCGCCATGGAGCAACAGGAAAACAACTTCGACCGCATCGCCCCGGCGGCGGTCAAGCTCGGCAATACCCGGCCTGCTGCCGCGGACAGCATCAGAACCGACACCAACCGGATTGCCCTGTTGCCCATGGTGGCCTTGGCAGTGCTGGTGTGTGTTGCTCTGGGTGTGATCTTCGTCCTGCCGAAATGGCAGACGAACCATAACAGTGTTCCCATCAGCACCGCCCCGCCGCCGACAGCACCCAACGCCGCCCCGGCCTCCGCGCCAACGCCGCCACCCGCTGCGACGGCAGATGCTGCATCAGAGGCAGAGCGTGCTGTGGCGCGCAGCGCCGCCCAGGACTTGCTGGAACGGGTGCGTGAATTGGATCGAAGTCTGAAAGAGATAGGCGTGGAAACCTGGGCCGCAGCGGACTATCAAGGCGCAGTCGCGCAACTGGCTGCCGGCGATCGCGCCTATCAGTCACTGGATTACCCCGTCGCCCGCGCGGCCTATGAGGCAGCGTTGACGCAATTGGATTCCCTGATGCAAAAGGCTGGCACGGTTTTTTCGGAGGCCATGGCGCGCGGCAATCAGGCGTTGAATGAAGGCAATGGCAAAGCCGCCGCTACCGAGTTTCAGTTGGCGCTGCTGATTCGTCCGGACGATAGCGGCGCCAAAACCGGCGCCGCTCGCACCGGCAAGATCGATCAGGTCATGGATCTCATGGGCAAAGGCGAGGAACTGGTTCGCGCCGGAGATCTGGCGGCAGCGGCGACTTTGTACCAGCAAGCTGCGGATCTGGATCCGGATTTCGCCCCGGCCCTGGAGCGCCTGCAATCCGTCCGACGCGAACTGGGCGCCCAGGCCTATCGGACCGCCATGAGCGCGGGTTTCGCCGCCTTGAGCAATGGACAACTCAGCGCCGCGCGCGGCCATTTCAGTGACGCGCTACGCATGCAGCCCGGATCGCCCGAGGCAACGGATGCCTTGCGTCAGGTGGAAACGCGCCTTACCTCTTCCGAAATAGAACAGCATCTGAGCGCGGCGCGCGCGGCTGAACAGACCGAAGACTGGGGCGCAGCCGCGATGGCATACGAAGCGGCATTGAAACTGGATGCCAATTTGCAGGCGGCGCAAAGCGGGCGTGGACAAGCCATTGAACGCCACAGTCTGGATTTGCAACTGGCACAGGCCATAGCAAAGCCGGAGC
>JAYUHG010000304.1:0-3490 GCA_043767195.1 Gammaproteobacteria bacterium
TGAGCCGCCCATCGGTCATTCCCCTGCGGCAGTCGCTGTCTTCTCCGCGCTCTCGTTGCGGGTGCTGCGCCGCACCGGCGCTCTGTGGTTCTCGCTCTACGTGGTATTGATGCAAGGCGCGGTGGGCATCTCCGGGCCATTCTTCGCCGTCTACATGCTGCGGGATCTGCATTTCACCTATCTGGAATTCATGCTCAACACCGGCACCATGGTGCTGGCGCAGTTCGTGACACTCAATTATTGGGGGCGGATCAGCGATGCCTTTGGCAATAAACTCATCGTCAAGGTCTGCGGACTGGGCATGCCGGTGTTGCCACTGCTGTGGACCATCAGCGATAACCATTGGTACTTGCAGGCCGTGCAATGTGTCTCCGGTACTTTATGGGCCGGCTTCACGCTCAGCACCGGCAACCTGCTGTATGAACTGGTGCCGCCAGTACGCCGCTCGGGATATACGGCATTTCACAATATTCTTGTGGCCGGGTGCGTGTTCGCCGGCGCCATGTTCTCCGGTTTGCTGCTTGATTTCGGCGCCCCGCGCGCCACGTTGCTCGGCAACCCGGCCCACGCCTCCGTGCTGCTGAATCTGTTCATGCTTTCCGCCACGGCGCGTCTGCTGATAAACCTGTTCCTGCTGCCGCGCATCCGTGATCTGCGTCGCCCGCGCAAACAACTGTCCGCGCGGCGGTTCGTTATTCGCGTCACCGGTCTGGATACGTTAATGGGGATAATGTACGCAGCAGCGCCATTTTTCCGACCTTCACGCACAACCGCCAAGACCCGCGACCAGGACCAGGCATAGGAATTCAACTTACCCGCGCCCCGCGGACCTGCGTACAATCCATAACAGCACCACATCACGAGAGTTGACCATGGATGCCCCAACAAGGATTCCGTTGCGCTACGAGCATCCTTTCTCTTTTTCCGGGAACACCGCTGAATACTTCAAAATCTGGATCATTAATGTGTGCCTGAGCATCATCACGCTGGGGATCTATTCGGCCTGGGCCAAAGTCAGAACCTTGCGTTATTTTTACGGCAATACCCGTGTCGCCGGTCACGCATTCAACTACACCGCCGACCCGCTTCGCATTCTCAAGGGCCGGGTACTGGCCGTGACTGCGCTGATCAGCTACTTCGCCCTGACTAATTTTTATCCACGCGCGGCTTTGGCGCTGTTCAGTTTCGGCGTACTGCTGGCGCCGGCCATAATTGTCATTGCCGCCCGATTCAATCTGCGCAACTCCACTTATCGCAACATCCACTTCAGCATGGAGTCGGACATTTTCGGCGCCTACAAAATATTCATCAAACCGCTGTTTGTGTTGCTGGCGCTATCCTGGGCCATCTACCTGCTCACCGAGAATTCACAATTTGTTCAGGGGATGGAAAAGGCAACAGAATCTGAATTTCACCGGGAGGATCTGTTTACGACTTACTTCGCTTTTCTGCTCATGCCCGCCCTGCCCTATCTTGATTACTTGCGGGTGCGATTTCTGATTGATCATACTTCCTGGGGTGATCAGAAATTTCACTTTGAAGCAGGGGCCTGGCCGTTCTATTACATTTACATCATTGCGCTGCTGTTGGTCTTCGCGCTGATGTTCATGATGGCCGCCGTCGGCATCGTGGCTGGCATTCTGGTGGCGTACTTTGGCAGCGGCGACGTAGCAACGGCTGGCGCTTCGCCGGACAACCCCGCCGCAGCCGGGATGCTGATGTTTCTCGCGGTCATATTGTCCAGTTACCTTTTGATGTTATTCGTCGGCGGCTACATACGCGCCACTCGCACCAACCTCATCATGGATAAGACAACCATCGAGGATGGCCGGCTGGCCAGTAGAATCGGCGCCTGGCGAATGGGCTGGATCTATTTCAGCAATACCGTCTGCATTTTGCTGAGTGCTGGATTGCTGATTCCCTGGGCCACCATCCGCGCTACGAAATACATAGCTGATTGCAGTTTTTATGAACACGTCAGCGTAGAAGACGTGGCCAGCGCGGACGGCGGCGGCGGCTCCGCCGTGGGAGAGGAATTGGTGGACGCCTTTGATATGGATATCGGCCTGTGAATAACCAGATCAGCGGCCGGCTCTACGATGGCAAAACCGCCCGTGCCGTGCAGGTGGTGTTGCGGCTGGATGAGCAGAAATTCATTCACTTTGAGCCAGCGGTCATGGAACCCCAACCGCTGGCCACCACGCAGATAGCATCCCGGGTGGGAAATGTGGCGAGAGCCATACGCTTCACGTCCGGCGCCGTGGTGGAGTCCACGGACCATGACACGCTGGATGCCTGGGGCAGCGCCAACAACCGCTGCGTCAATCTGGCGCACCGGCTGGAAAACAAAATTGCCCATGCCATCGGCGCGCTGGTGATCGTGGCCGTAATTTTTATCGCGGGCGCATTTTGGGGAATCCCGCGCGCCGCCGATGAAATCGCTGCCTACGTGCCGATGTCCATCACCAGCAAACTGGGCACCGGGACATTGGAAGCCATGGACGGCGTATTCTTTTCAGAATCCCAATTGAGTCCGGAGCAGCAAAAGCAAACCACGGATCTGTTCACAACGCTACTGCCCAAGGCCACTCCGGATTCGCAATTTGCCATTGTCTTTCGTGACGCGGGCATGCCCAATGCCTTCGCGTTGCCGGACGGCACCGTGGTGGTCACCGATGAACTGGTGGAACTGGCGGATAATGACGCCGAGATTGCCTCCGTCCTGCTGCATGAGATCGGTCACGTCACCGGTCGCCACAGCCTGCGTATGGTTATCAGCCATGCCGGTCTGGCGGGGTTGGCGCTGGCCGTCTTTGGTGATGTGAGTTCCGCCGGCGGCATTCTGCTGGGTATGCCCAGCGTCATGATGGAAATGTCCTATTCCCGTGAACTGGAGTGGGAAGCGGACACCTATGCGTTGGATGCCATGAAAGAGCGGGGGCTAGCACCTGCGGTGTTCGCTGATTTCATGGAACGCATGGAAATGGAGATGGCGCTGACGAAAAGTACCGAGGGGGAGCCCGCGGGGGAATGTCCTACGGGCAACGAGGATGCGCAAGCAGACACCACTGTGGCAGAGAGCGCCAATTCGGAGGCGGTACCTGCCACTGATTCAGTCGCGGATGTGGAAACTGAAATGACCGAAAACGAAACCACCGAGACAGAACCTGATTATGAAGGGATTGCGCGCAACAACATCGAGAAATGGGCCACGTATCTTTCCACCCACCCGGCCACTGCGGAACGCACCGCCCGGTTTCGCAACGCCAGCCCCGTCAAATAACCGCGGACACCCAGCGCGACCAATCAAGAAGGTATCTCAAAATTAGCGAGCGCAGGCGGTGCCAGATTGTTCCCAACTATCTGGCACATACCCGCCTTCCATGGCGGTAAGACAAGGCGAAAACGGGCGAGAAAGCGGACGCCTGCATGGATGCAGGCGGTAGAGCGACGCAGGACGCCAAAGCCGAGTTGACACGCTAGTCAATGA
>JAYUHG010000305.1:0-8220 GCA_043767195.1 Gammaproteobacteria bacterium
TTTCATGGCAAGCGTCACCCACGTGATTTGGACGAAGTGCATGTGGTCGGGTTTCTAAATTATCTGGCGCGCGACTGCCATGTTTCCGCTTCGACTCAGAATCAGGCGCTGTGCGCAATAGTTTTCCTTTATAAGCAGGTATTGCAGAAGCCGCTGGAAAAGTTCAATCAACTGATTCATGCCCGGCGCCCACGCCGCTTGCCGACGGTGTTGACCCGGGACGAGGTCAAGGCTGTTCTTGCGCATATGAATGATCCCTTTCTGACTATGGCATTGTTGATGTATGGCGGCGGCTTGCGCCTCAATGAGTGCTTGCGACTGCGTGTCCTTGACGTGGACTTCGGTCGCGGAGAAGTTTTGATTCGACACGGTAAGGGCGACAAAGACAGGGTCACGGTCTTGCCGCGATCCGCAGCGCCGGGGTTGCGGCAAAGTATCGCGCGGACAAGCGCCTTGTTTGAGCGCGATATGGGGCTCGGCATTCACCACATAGATTTGCCTGTGGCACTAGCGCGTAAATTTCCTAATGCTGGTCGTGAGCTGAAATGGCGTTTCGTGTTTTCGTCCGAGCTACTCTCCCTTGACCCTCGCTCCGGCGCCCGTGGCCGCCACCATATTCACAGCGATTCTTTCAGTCGCGCGCTGCGATTCGCGGTGCGCAAGTCCGGCGTGATGAAATACGTCAGCGCCCACACCCTGCGCCACAGCTTCGCCACCCACATGCTGGAGGCGGGCTATGACATTCGCACGGTGCAGGAGTTGCTGGGTCATGCGCATGTGAACACCACTATGATCTATACCCATGTGCTGAATCGCGGAGGCCGCGGCATCATTAGCCCCGCGGATCGGGAATGATATGCAGCAGAGGGTTGCCCTGAACGCCCCGGCGCTGCACACTGAGCGTCTATGAACACACTCGTGTTTGATATTGAAACCATTCCCGACCTGGATGGTGGTCGGCGGCTGTATGATCTTGAGGGGTTGTCCGATCACGATGTGGGCGAAGTCATGTTCACCAAGCGCCGGCAGGATTCCGGCGGAAGTACGGATTTTCTGCGTCATCATCTGCATCGGGTGGTTGCCATTTCGGTGCTGCTGGAGGCGGGGGACAAGGTCAGTCTGTGGACGCTGGGCAAGCCGGATTCCAGCGAGGCGGAGCTGGTGCAGCGATTTTTCGAGGGTATCGAGAAATATACACCGGTGTTGGTGACCTGGAATGGGCGCGGGTTTGATCTGCCGGTGTTGCATTATCGGGCGTTGCTGCATGGGGTGCAGGCGCCGCGCTATTGGGAAACCGGCGGCGAGGATCAGGCATTCCGCTGGAATAATTATCTGAATCGTTTTCACGAGCGGCACACGGATCTGATGGATGTGCTGGCGGGGTACGAAGGCCGCGCAACGGCGCCGTTGCATGAGATTGCCACGCTGCTCGGTTTCCCGGGCAAGATGGGTATGGCCGGCGGCGATGTGTGGGGACGCTGGCTGGCCGGGGACATTCAGGCCATTCGTGACTACTGCGAAACCGATGTGTTGAACACCTACCTGGTATTCCTGCGCTTTCAGATGATGCGCGGTCGCATGACGGAATCCGGCTATGCCACGGCCTGCCAGTGGGTGCGGGATCTGCTGCAGAGCGACGGGCGCGATCACCTGCGCCAGTTCGACGCCGCCTGGCGTAAATGAGAAGGCGTCGTCTCCTTACACCTACGACCGCGCCGGTCGAGGTGCTGATCGAATCCCTGTCCCATGAGGGCCGTGGCGTGGCCCGGGTCAATGGCAAGACCACGTTTGTGGAAGGCGCCTTGGCTGGAGAGCGGGTTCGTGCCCGTTATGTGCTGCAACATCGGCGTTATGACGAAGCCGTGGCCACGGAGATCCTGGCGCCGGCGCCGGAGCGTGTGGCGCCGTCTTGCCAACACTATGGCGTGTGTGGCGGTTGCAGCCTGCAACATCTGGATCGGGCCGCCCAGTTGCGTCACAAGCAGGCGATTCTGCTGGAGCATTTGCATCATGCCGGTAGTCTCACACCGCGCACATTGATGCCGCCCCTGAACAGTCCCGGAGAAGGTTATCGCCACCGTGGTCGTGTCAGCGCGCGCTATCTGAACAGCAAGCAGCGCGCGCAAGTGGGTTTTCGGGAACGGCTTAGTAATACGATCACGGAAATTACCCGTTGCGAAGTGCTGCATCCCCGCGCCGGCAATTTGTTTGCGCCGCTGTCTGCGCTGGTGAGCCGGTTGTCCGTGGCCGATGCGGTACCCCAGATCGAGATCGCCGTCAGTGAGCAGGATTGCGGATTGGTGTTACGACATGTCCGGCCAGTGACTGACAACGACAAGGAGCAACTACGGGTCTTTGAACGCGAACACAATGTGCGGTTCTATTTGCAGCCCGGTGGCGAAACCACCGTAGTGCCACTGGACCCGGAGCGAGCGCCATTGCTTAATTACAAGCTGGCGGAGTTTGATGTGGAAATCCGGTTCGGCCCTACGGACTTCACCCAGGTGAATTTTCACATTAACCAGCAACTGGTCAGCAGAGTAGTGGAACTGCTGGTACCGACGGCCCAGGAACAGGTGCTGGATCTTTTTTGTGGATTGGGGAATTTCTCCTTGCCCCTGGCGCGGCGCGCGGGGCAGGTTACCGGGGTGGAGGGGATCGCCCATTTGGTGGCCGGAGCGCAGGCTAATGCCGCCCATAACGGTATTGGCAATACGGAGTTCGTGGTGGCGGATCTGGTGCGGGAAGTGGAGGGTAACCCGGTATTGCAAAAGCCCTGGAACAAGATTCTGCTGGACCCGCCCCGCACCGGCGCCTGGGAGGTTTTGAGCGCATTGAAGTATGATGCCGTGCAGACACTTATATATGTATCCTGCAATCCGGCCACCTTCGCCCGGGACGCAGCGCTGTTGGTGAACGAGAAGGCGTTTGTGCTGGATGCGGTGGGGGTGGTGGATATGTTCCCGCATACGGCGCATGTGGAATGTCTGGCGAGGTTTTCGAGGAAGTGAAAAGTATAAAGTGCTTTAATCCGGAGTTAGTCTGAAAAGAATTTGTTTTACTTTCAACTATTCACTTTTAACTGATTGACATATGACACCTGAACCCAGCATAGAAGTGTCCATAACCACCCAGCGCATGACCGTGTACCTGGGAGACATGACGCCGGTAATATTCCGGGTGTCCACGGCGTGTAATGGCCCCGGTGAGCGCATGGACAGTTACTGTACGCCCCGTGGCGCCCACATCATTGCGGAAAAAATTGGCGCCGGCGCTGCTCCCGGTACGGTGTTTGTATCGCGCAAACCCTCCGGTGAGATTTTTACCCCGGAATTGCGCGCGGCAGAGCCGGATCGGGACTGGATATTGACCCGCATTCTGTGGCTCACCGGCACCGAGCCGGGCTGCAATCAGGGCGGGGAAGTGGATTCCCATGACCGATACATTTATATACATGGCTCCCCGGCGGACGTGACCATGGGCAAACCCGGCTCCGCGGGCTGCATCCGCATGACCAATGATGATGTCATCTGGTTATTCGATCACGTAGAGGTGGGCACGCCAGTGCTGATCCGGGAGTAGGGAAATGTAACCCCGGCGGGGGACGCCGCCAGACACCGCTGTTGCTAGAGTGCATTAATCACCATGACCACGGACTGGTCATGAGTATGGAGCCATGGAACCGGCAACGACTTCTGATCATTATTATTCCTCTCTGCACTGTCTGGCCGTCTGCGCCCGGTTGCGCGGTATTGCCGTAGACCCGGAGCAGTTGCTTCATACCAACCCCGGCGGCGCCGATCTGGAGCAGGACTTGCTGCGCGCCGCCCTGCGTCTGGGATTCAAGGCCCGGGCTGTCAACTCTGATCTGAAACGATTGGCGGCGTCGCCCTTGCCGGTGCTGGTGCAAGACCGATGTGGTGTGTGGCGCGTGCTTGCTGGTATTGAGCAGAACCAGGTTCTGGTGTGGTCTCCGGCAGCAGGCTCCCAGCGTATGGACACGGCAACATTCACCTCCTGGTGGAGTGGCCGCGTGATCCTGCTGCGCCACGAATCCGCAATGGGCGCGACGGAAAAATTCGGCTGGTCCTGGTTTCTGCCATCGCTGACACGGCACCGGCGCCTGTTATCCGAGGTCTTGCTGGCGTCGCTGTTTGTGCAATTACTGGCCTTGCTGACGCCGCTGTTCTTCCAGATAGTCATAGACAAGGTTCTGGTACACAACGGCCTGACCACGCTCGATGTGCTGGCGCTGGGGTTGTTGATTGCATCGCTATTCGAGGTATCGCTCACCGGCTTGCGCAACTATGTGTTGTCCCACACCAGTGCCCGTATTGATGTGCGTTTGGGCGCGGATTTGTTTGCTCATCTCATGTCATTGCCCGCCAGTTGGTTTGGCGCGCGGCGCGTGGGTGAGGTGGTGGCGCGGGCCAAGGAACTGGATCATTTGCGCACGTTCCTCACCGGGCCGGTGTTGACCGTGGTGCTGGACTTGGCTTTCGCGCTGGTGTTTCTCGCGCTGCTGCGTCTGTACAGCGATACATTATTTCTGGTCGTGGTCGCATTCTTCCCGGTGTATGCATTGCTGGGGCTGCTGGCGACACCAGTACTGCGGCGCCGGATCGCGGAGCAGGGGCAGCGCGCAGCCGATCTCCAGGCATTCCTTACGGAATCTGTTGCCGCCATGGAAACCATCAAGTCCTGCGCCGTGGAACCGCGTCAGCGCCGGCATTGGGAGGATCTGCTGGCGGCCCATGCCCGCAGTGCCTGGCAGGCGGGTCTGATTGGTAATGTGGCATCCCAGGTGGCCGCATTGCTGGGCAAACTTTCACTGCTGTTGATCCTGTGGTTCGGCGCGCGTCTGGTGCTGGCAGGTGAGATGACCGTGGGTCAGTTGGTGGCATTCAATATGATCGCCGCCCGCGTCAATGGCCCGGTGCTGCGGCTGGTGCAGTTGTGGCAGGAGTTGCAACAGGCGGGCGTGTCGCTGCAACGCTTGAAAGACATTTTTGAATCGCCACGGGAACCACAATTGTGGAGCGCCGGGCACACGCCGTTGCCGCGCATCCGGGGCGGGATTTCCTTTGCGCAAGTTGGATTTCAATATCAGCCTGGCGGGGAAGAAGTCTTGAAGGAAATGTCCCTGGAGATCGCGCCCGGCACCATCCTTGGCATCGTCGGTCCGTCCGGCTCAGGGAAAAGCACCCTGGCCCGGCTGCTGCAACGCATGGTGGTGCCGCAACGGGGTCGCATTCTGCTGGACGGCGTGAACCTGTCGTTACTGGACCCGGCCTGGTTGCGCCGGCGCGTAGCGGTGGTGCAGCAGGAGGGCCGTCTGTTCCACCGCAGTGTGCGCGAGAACATTGCCCTGGGTGATACCACCATGGACGATGCTCAGGTGGTACGCGCTGCCACTCTGGCCGGCGCCCATGAGTTTATTATTCGTCTGTCCCAAGGGTATGACACCCTGCTCGGTGAACAGGGCTGCACCCTGTCCGGTGGGCAACGTCAACGCATCGCCCTGGCCCGGGCGCTGGCAGCCAATCCGCCAGTGCTGATCCTGGATGAAGCCACCAGCGCCCTGGATTTTGAATCCGAACAGGCCATCCAGCGCAACATGCTCGAGTTATGCCGGGGTCGCACGGTGATCATCATCGCCCACCGGCTGAGCGCATTGCAGTGCGCTACTGAGATTGTAGTGCTGGATCAGGGGCGCATCATCGAGCATGGCGCGCCAGCGGAGTTGTGTCGGGGAACAGGCTATTTTGCGCGGCTGGTGAGGGCGCAGATCCCGAATATTGATTATCGAATGTCCGGTGCGGGTGGGAAAAGAAATCCATGAAGGTCAGGGAATTGATCAAGGCGCTGGAAAAATGATGGGTGGAGTCTGGCTCGAATGCGCGGCAGTCATCGTCAATTTAAGCATAGGACAAAAGCAGGCACGGTAACCGTCGCCGGGAAATCCAGTGTTGACATGCCTCCAGGCACATTAAGTGCGATACTTAAACAGGCCGGACTGAAGAACTGAGGTCAATTGCATGCGCTACGCAGTCGTGATTGAAAAAGGGGCTACCAGCTATGGTGCTTACGTTCCTGATCTTCCTGGTTGTGTTGTCGCTGGGGAAACCCGGGATGAGGTCCTGCAACTTATACAGGATGCCATTGAATTTCATATTGAGGGCTTGAAGGAGGATGGCAAACCGGTACCCGCGCCTTCCTTCAGTGTTGAATTCATAGACGTCGCCGCATAACCGCTTCTTTCAACGACCCCCAATCCGGTATATCACCTTCGGAGCCACTCGTGTCCCTCGGCCCCATCATGCTCGACCTTAAAGGCCCGGCGCTCAGCCCGGAGGAGCGCGAATTGCTCCGGCATCCGTTGGTGGGTGGCGTGATCCTGTTTACCCGCAACTACGAAAGCACCGCGCAACTGACGCAACTCACCAGCGCGATTCACGCGGCGCGCAAGCCGCCGTTGTTGATTGCTGTGGACCACGAAGGCGGGCGGGTGCAGCGTTTCCGGCCCGGGTTCTTTCCGCTGCCGGCCTGCCGCGCCTTTGGCGAGGTTTATGTGAACGCGCCGGCGCGGGCTTTGACATTGGCGCAGCAGGGTGGCTGGATCATGGCCGCGGAGCTGCGCGCCGCGGGTGTGGATTTGAGTTTTGCGCCGGTGCTGGATTTGGATCGCGGCGTAAGCCAGGTTATCGGGGATAGGGCGTTTAATCGTGATGCGGAAGTCGCGGCGCGGCTGGCGCGCCGTTTCATGGATGGCATGAAGGCCGCGGGCATGGCGGCGGTGGGCAAACATTTTCCCGGGCATGGCAGTGTAGCGGCGGATTCCCACCATGCCGTGCCGGTGGATGAGCGGGAATACCAGGATATTTTGCAAGCCGATCTGGTGCCTTTCGAACGTCTGATTCACGCCGGTTTGCCGGCGCTGATGCCGGCCCATGTGATTTATCCCAAAGTGGATGCACTGCCGGCGGGATTCTCGCGCCGCTGGTTGCAGGAGATATTGCGCAAGCAATTTGAATTCCGCGGCACTATTTTCAGTGACGACATCAGCATGGCCGGAGCGGAGGTCATGGGTGATTACCCGGCCCGGGCGGCGGCGGCGCTGGAGGCTGGCTGCGACATGGTGCTGGTCTGCAATAATCAGCCGGCGGCGATCCAGGTGCTGGGTGCCCTGAAACACAAGCCGGATCCGGCAACGCAGTCCCGGCTGATGCGCCTGCATGGCAATCCGAATCCCCTGGATGGGGCGGCTTTATATGCGGGCAAAGAGTGGCAGGAAGCCAGCGCCGCCGTGGCGGTGTTGGTGCGCACACCGGAACTGGGACTGGATGATGACTCGCTACTTGCGTGATCTGCTGTTGGTGTTGGCCGGCTTCAGTTTCGCCGTTATGGCGGAGGAAGCGCCGGAGTGCCGTCCTCTGTTGCCGGGCAAGGTGGAATATGACGGTCCTGCGAAATTTGATCAGGGCCTGTTGTGGCAAGTGCGTGCCGCCGACGGTGACATCAGCCATCTGTTCGGCACCATCCATGTGGCGGACGAAGAAATCGTTGCGTTGCCGGCAGCAGTCAATGATCGCCTGGACGCCAGTAACACCTTCGTCATGGAAGTGATCCCGGAGGCGGAAGAGATCATGGAGATGGCCACCATGATGTACTTCAGCGACGGCGGAAAGCTCGACGCCCTGGTATCCAAACCGCTGTACCAGCGGGTGGTGGAAATCCTGGCCGCCTATAACCTGCCCGAAGAGGCCATTGTCGCCATGCGCCCGTGGAGCGCCTACCTGACCATGAGTTATCCCGCCGACATGCGCCAGGTACTGGACTTGCGTTTATTGGAGCAGGCGCAAGCCGCCGGCAAGGAAGTTCACGGCCTGGAGTCATTGGTGGAGCAGGGCCAGATCTTCAGCGAACTGCCCACTGCGGATCAGGTGCAGTTACTGGCCGATACCACCTGCCACCACGCGCGTATGCAGGAAGATATGGAAACCATGAAGCGTCTGTACCTGGCGCGAGACCTGAAAGGCATGTTCGTCTACGGTCAGCAGCAGGCCTTTGCCGATAACGTCCTCTACGAACAACTGGCCGAGCGCCTGCTGACCAAACGCAACGGCCTCATGGCCGAGCGTATGCAACCGTATCTGGAAGACGGCGGCGCCTTCATTGCCGTGGGCGCCATGCATCTGCCGGGGAAGGAGGGAATTCTCA
>JAYUHG010000306.1:0-3450 GCA_043767195.1 Gammaproteobacteria bacterium
GGACTCGGGCACCGGGTAGATTGCGGGTTCAGACATTGAAGTGTTACCTCTTCAGATTTGGAACTTCCACGGCAGTGTAACCAAGCGCACCGGAGTTGAGAATGGGCGCGCGCGCAGTGAATGCGGAAATCGGACCGGTTTTGGAGCTACACTTGCCTCGCTACACTTCCCCACCATGAGCAAAACTGCCCACAGCTTCCTGATCCCCCCCGGCATTTACTCCGCCGCCAAGTACACCATCTATTTGCTGCTGGCCGTCAATATCGGCATTTTCCTGCGCGAGGAATGGCAGGCCGCGAAACACACTAACGCCGGCGACGTCAGTCTCAACATTCTCATCGAAGCCTTTACCCAGACCATTGATACCGCGGCCTGGGTGCTGTTGCTGCTGTTGTTTGAGCTGGAAATCTTCGTGCTGTCCAACCACATGTTGCGCGGACGACGGCGCTGGGCAATGCATAGCCTCCGCGCCGTCTGCTATGTGTTCATAGTCTATGCATTTTATGGGTATGTACTCCAGTGCCTGGACCTGTATCAGATCACTCCGCTTGCGGCGACGGACCCCTGCTCGCTACTACCCGCCGGGGCATCCATGCTGGTCGGACTGAATGAATTTGCCGCCTTGGACGCCGCCAATTGCAGCGCGCTGGCCCAGGGCGCGCCGCTCTGGCAATTGGCCGAACAGCCAACTTTGTTAATCAGCGATCAGGCCACCCTGGACAACGCACGGACGTTGGCCTGGATTGATGTGGTCAATGCCGGTAATTGGCTGGTGATAGTGCTGTTGCTGGAAATTGACGTGCGCCTGCAGCTCAGAGGACACTTCCACGGTCGGGTACTGAAATTCAGTGAAGGGGCAAAAGTGTTTCTCTATGGCCTGCTACTGGCCTGCGCCCTGTATTGGGGTTACGCCGGCACGTTTCTCGATTTCTGGGACGCATTCCTGTGGCTGCTGGCGTTTGCGCTCATTGAAATGAACTTGATAGAACGCGAAGTATGAAGCGTGAAGCGTGAAGCGTGAAGCGTGAAGCGTGAAGCGTGAAGCGGTTAAAATATCGGCGCTCTCGATTGTTCTGTCAATTATTTTTTACGAGATACGCTTCACGAATGACGAGATACGGTCTTTACGAGATACGTTTCACGTATTTTTTCTCAACATACTCATCCACAATCTTCCTGAAGTCCCCGGCAATATTATCTCCACGCAGCGTCATGGCCTTCTTGCCGTCTATAAACACAGGCGCTGACGGTACTTCGCCGGTGCCGGGCAGGCTGATGCCGATGTTGGCATGTTTGCTTTCGCCGGGGCCGTTGACCACGCAGCCCATTACCGCCAGGGTCATTTCTTCCACACCTTTATACTGCTCGCGCCAGATGGGCATCTGGCTGCGCACATAGGCCTGGATATTGTTGGCCAATTCCTGGAACACCGTACTCGTGGTACGCCCGCAACCGGGGCATGCGGTGACCAGGGGCGTAAAACTGCGCAGACCCATGGTCTGCAATATCTCCTGTGCCACCACCACTTCCCGCGCACGGTCGCCACCAGGGTCGGGGGTGAGGGAAATTCGAATGGTGTCGCCAATCCCTTCCTGCAACAACACACCCAATGCGGCCGTGGACGCCACGATTCCCTTGGACCCCATGCCCGCCTCGGTCAGGCCCAGGTGCAATGCATAGTCGCAACGGGCCGCCAGATCCCGGTACACCGCGATCAATTTCTGCACACCGCTGACCTTGCATGACAGGATGATGCGATCCCGGGGCAAACCCAACTCCTCGGCCCGCGCCGCACTTTGTACCGCGGACACAATCAGGGCCTCCTGCATGACCGCGTCCGCTGACAACGGCTCCTTGCGTTTGGCATTCTCATCCATCATGTGCGTGGCCAGTTCCTGATCCAGGCTGCCCCAATTGACACCGATCCGCACTGGCTTGCCGTACTCCACGGCCTTTTCGATCATGGTGGAGAATTGACTGTCTTTCTTGCGCCCAAAACCCACATTACCGGGGTTGATGCGGTACTTGGCCAAGGCCTCGGCGCACTCAGGGTATTTGGTCAACAGCAAATGGCCGTTGTAATGGAAATCGCCAATGATGGGCACTCGGCAGCCCTTGGACTCCAAAATATCCCGGATCCGGGCCACCTGGGCCGCGGCTTCCTCGGTATTGACGGTAATGCGCACCAACTCCGAGCCGGCAGCGGCCAATTGCAGGATCTGCGCCGCGGTGCCGGCGGCGTCCGCGGTGTCGGTGTTGGTCATGGATTGCACCACCACGGGCGTCCGCCCGCCCACGACTACGGCGCCGACCTTCACGCCGACGCTGTTTCTGCGCGGCAGGGGGCTATGAATGCTGGACATGCTGGAAATCTCCGGGGATGTGCAAAAATCGCGGTGTAGAATATCGAATATGGAATGCGGAATATAGGGAAATACCTGTCCGGCAACCGCGGGATGCTGGCGGATCTTGCCCAATCCCGCGCGCTCCTGCATGAATTTCCATAAACCGGTCCGATCCGAGAGTTCACAACGCCACTCCGGGCGCGAAAATGCCTGGCCAAAATGAGATAATCACTCGTTCATGCCCTTCTCCCACCGAAATCAATTCAATCATGAGGAACTGCTTGCCTGCGGACGTGGTGAATTGTTTGGCCCCGGCAATGCGCAATTACCGCTGCCGAATATGCTCATGTTCGACCGGATCGTGGATATTCGCGCCGGCGCCGGGGTATATGGGCAAGGCCAGGTAGTGGCGGAACTGGATATCAACCCGGATTTATGGTTCTTTTTATGTCACTTTGTCGGCGACCCGGTAATGCCCGGTTGCCTGGGACTGGATGCCATGTGGCAATTGGTGGGATTCTATCTGGGCTGGACCGGGGCGCCGGGCCGGGGCCGGGCGCTGGGCGCCGGGGAAATCAAATTCAGCGGTGAGGTAGCACCGGATAACAAACTCGTGACCTATACCATCAATATCAAGCGCATCATCAAACGCAAACTGGTCATGGGCGTCGGCGATGGTCACATGGCGGTGGACGGCAAACCCATCTACATCGCGCGCGATCTGCGTGTGGGACTGTTCCAGGCCGACAATGGCTTCGTGGCGGTATAGGTACGTCCCCATGCGCAGAGTCGTCATCACCGGCATCGGTATCAAATCCAGCATCGGCACCAGCCAGGATGAAGTCGTGGCGTCCCTGCGCGACGGCAAATCCGGCATCGAATACTGCGAGGAATACGAGAAACTCGGCTTTCGCAGCCATGTCCATGGACCTATCCGTCTGGATCTGGAAGCGCTGATTGATCGCAAGCTGAAACGCTTCATGGGCGATGCCGCGGCCTTTGCCTATCTGGCCATGCGCGACGCCATCACGGACGCGGGACTGACGGAAGAATCGGTTTCCGATCCACGCATAGGCCTGATCGTCGGCAGCGGCGGCGGCTCCAA
>JAYUHG010000307.1:0-8155 GCA_043767195.1 Gammaproteobacteria bacterium
GGGCACGGTCAGGAACAAGGCGGTGTACCTGGCACTGGGCATCGACGCCGCGGGGCGCAAGGACATCCTCGGGTTGTGGATCGAGCAGACCGAAGGGGCCAAGTTCTGGCTCAAGGTCTTCAACGACATCAAGCAACGCGGTGTGGGCGATATTCTGATCACGGTGGTGGATGGCCTGCGTGGTTTCCCCGAAGCCATCGAGGCGGTCTTCCCCCGGACGCAGATCCAGACCTGCATCGTGCATCTGATCCGCACCTCGCTGAACTACGTCGGCTGGAAGGACCGCAAGGCGCTGGCCGCGGAACTGAAGACCATTTACCAGGCCGCCAATGCGCAGGCGGCAGAGGTGGCCTTGAGCGCCTTCGAGCAAGGCCCCTGGGGCTGCAAATACCCGCCTATCCCGCAAGCCTGGCGCCGGCAGTGGGTGCAGGTGATCCCGTTCTTCGCTTACCCGGCCGAGGTGCGAAAAATCATCTACACCACCAACGCCATCGAGAGTTTGCACATGCGACTACGCAAGATAGTGAAGAACCGCGGCCACTTCCCCTCGGATGAGGCCGCCACCAAACTCCTGTTTCTCGCCTTGCGCAACATCGTCAAAGATTGGACGATGCCGCCACGGACCTGGAAGGAGGCCGCTAATCAGTTCGCCATTATCTTCGGCGACCGATTCACGGCATCACTGATCTGAGACAGAATGAAAACCGGCCTCACACACAAAATATCGGATACGTCCGTTCGACCACCTGTTGGGCGTGGTAGCGGGAGTCTCGGCTGATGTACTCTGCGATGCGATCGATATCATCGAGCGCCTCGTGCGACCAGATCAGGGCTTGAGCCATTTGCTCAGATGATCTTTGGCCTGTTCATGAGTGAAGTGTTTGCCGTCGCGGATATCGTCACGCCCACGGCGTATCTTCTCGATCACATAAAGGTGGTACTGGATGTCCTCGATAGTGCTGTTATCCGGCAAGTGATCGAGCAACTCGCGGACATCTTGCTTGGCGGTATGCATGGCAGCGCGTTCTTTTCACGGTGAGCTTGTCTTCAAGCATATCATGGTACAACGGGATTTCTTGCGTAGTTACACAGGCCCGTGCAGTGGTCCTTTGGATGAATTTTCACGCTGGGGCATTTTCTCAGACTTCGTTGTCCTGCAACCAGCGCAACACACCCAAACCTGCGGCACGGCCGGTGGCGAAACAGGCGGTGAGGAGATAGCCACCGGTCGGCGCTTCCCAATCGAGCATTTCGCCGGCGCAGAACACGCCGGGCAGTGAACGGATCATTAACTGTTCGTCCAGCGCCTCGAACTCGACGCCGCCTGCGCTGCTGATCGCCTCGGCGAGCGGGCGTGCCGCGCTGAGTTTCAGCGGCAATGACTTGATGGCGGCCGCCAAACGGCCGGGATCGGCGAAGTCCGTCGCCGGCACAATCTCCCGCAGCAACCCGATCTTCACGCCTTTCAGGCCGGTGCGATGCTGGATGTGGCTGGACAGGGAGCGGCTGCCGCGCGGGCGCGACAACTCATCCGTCAGGCGCGACAGTTCCCGGCCCGGCGCAAGATCGAAGTGCAGTGTAACCGTGCCCATGGCGGCGATCTCGTCGCGCAAGGGCGCGGACAGCGCGTAGATCAATCCGCCTTCGACACCGGTTTCCGTCACAATGAACTCGCCTTGCAGGTGGAACTCGGTGCCTTCGCGAAGTACCAGCGAAGCAATCACCGACTTGACGGGTGTGCCGGCGAAACGGGCATGGAAGTGCTCGCTCCAGCCTGCGTCGAATCCACAGTTCGTGGATCGCAAAGGGGATACGCTGACCCAGCGCTGGGTAAGCAGCGGTACCCAGGCACCGTCCGAACCCAATTGCGGCCAACTGCCACCGCCCAATGCCAGTACTGTGGCATCGGCGTGTGCTGTGTGTTCATTGCCAGTGGTGGATACGAATCGCAATTCACCATCACTGTTCCAGCCATTCCAGCACTGGCGCGTATGAAAGTTCACCCCTGCGGAGCGCAAGCGATGCAGCCACGAGCGCAACAATGGCGCGGCTTTCATGTCCGTGGGGAACACGCGACCGGAACTGCCGATCCGGGTTTCCACGCCAAGTTCTCGTGCCCAGGCACGCAACGCATCGGGTCCGAACAATTCCATTAGCGGCGCCATATGTTCGCGGCGCGGGCCGTAATGGCGCAGGAATGAAGCGAGCGGTTCGGAGTGGGTGAGATTCAACCCGCCCTTGCCCGCCAGCAGGAACTTGCGACCCACGGACGGCATGGCATCGTACACATTCACCTTGACCGTTCCCGGTTCGGCGCCCTGGATCACTGCTTCCGCGGCCATCAACCCGGCTGGGCCAGCGCCGATGATGGCTACAGAAAAATGGGGTCGGAGTGAATTATCAGGACTGTCAGAACGCGCACCCATGCCATCAAGATAATTCACTCCGACCCCATTTTTCCTCAATTCCGTTCCGCCGCTTCCTCACGACCCCGTTGGCGGATGATCGCCTCGTGGCGCGCATCCTCGATGGTCGCCATGACAGCGCGCAGGTCAGCGCGGCTGTTGTCGAACGCAAATGTCCCGGTTAATTCGGTGTCCGAACGCAGGCTGCCCAGCTCATACAGCGCCCACATTTCTTCACCGTAGTGGGTAGCGTTTAACTCCGGCGCAAAGCGACCCAGGCTGGCGCGCAGGTTGTGGACATCGCGCAGCAGCATGGTTCGGGCGGCATTGTTTCCAGAGGCGCTGATCACCTGCGGAAAATCAATGATCACCGGGCCTTGTGGCGCCACTAACACGTTATATTCCGACAGATCGCCGTGAATCAGGCCAATGCACAGCATGCGCACGACATCGCGCATCAACTCGGTGTGGAATGAGCGCGCGGTTTCCGCGCTCAGTTCTACCTCATCCAGGCGCGGCGCATTGTGGCCGTTATCATCGGTGACCAACTCCATCAGCAGTACACCATTAAAATAGCCGCGTGGTTGCGGTACGCGCACCCCCGCCTGGACCAGTAGATAGAGCGCGTCCGCCTCGGCATTCTTCCAGGCCGCATGTTGTTCCTGGCGCCCGAATTTTGTCGCCTTGCGCATGGCCCGCGCCTGGCGGCTGCCGCGGACCCGGCGGCCCTCCTGATATTGCGTGGTGGCCTGGAAACTGCGCTGCGCCATATCCTTGTAAACCTTGGCGCAGAGGATGTCGGTGCCCGAGCGCACCACATGTATCGTGGCTTCCTTGCCGCTTTTCAGCGGCCGCAGCACTTCGTCAATCACGCCTTCTTCTATCAGCGCTTGCAAGCCATGGGGGGTTTTCATTGTTACAGTGTTGCTGGGAGGAGCGGACCTGCATTATCACCTATCAGCGGGTGATACGGTGCATGGCGGCAAGGAATGGAAATTTCTAGTGGCTACTGTCCACTCATGCGTGCCAGTGCCCGCTCGGCATTTTGGTCGCCTTGCTGCGCGGCCAATTGGTACCACTTGCGCGCTTCTTTGAGATCCTGTGGCATGCCGCGTCCCTTGGAATAAATCACGCCCAGGTTGAATTGTGCCGTGGGGTTGCCGGATTCCGCCGCTTTGCGATACCACTTGAAGGCCATACTGTCGTCGCGCTCCACACCCTGGCCCTTACCGTACATAAAGGCCAGGTTCATCTGCGCATCCACCAGACCTTTCTCCGCGGCTTTCTTGTACCAGCGCAACGCTTCCTCCAGATTCTGTTGCGTTCCTACACCCTGGGCGAACATCTCGCCCGCCTTGGACATGGAAGCCGGGTGCCCAATCTTGGCGGCGCGTAATGTCCAGTCAAAGGCGGCCTTGGGGTCCGCTGGCGTACCAACACCCTTCATGTACAGCGTCGCTACCGATGCCTGGGCATTGGGATCGCCCTGAGCGGCGGCCTTCAGATACCATTTGAACGCGGAGCGGAAGTCCTGCTCCACGCCGCGCCCTTTCGAGTACATGACGCCAAGACTGAATTGCGCCGGGGCATGGCCCTGTTCCGCCGCGCGGATGTACCAGTTCACGGCCTCGGCCTCATTTTTTGCCGTCCCCACACCTTTAGCCATGCGGAACGCAACATCGGCTTGCGCCTCGATGTCACCTTTCTCAGCAAGGCCATAAATTTCCACAAACTCTTCATTGCCTTCCGGCATTACCTGATTCGCCGTCACGGGTTCGGGTGCTGCCACCGGTTTTGCGGAAGTAACCGGCGCGGGTGCGATTGCCGCGGGTTTGGTGATTACCGGAGCCTCAGTTCGGGTGCGTTGTATGCTTCGCGGCACGCTCGATACCGGTTGAGGTGCGGACGCTGAAGCGAAGGAGATGGGCACATCCGTGGGCGACTCTGGTTCTGATGCCACGGATGCCGGTTTCACTGACTTCGCCACAGGCTCAGGGTTTTTGGCAAGCCCGCGTTCAAAGTCGGCGCCCAGGTTGCGCATGACCATCAACAGGTCATTGATGGACTGCGGGCGCTCATGGCGGCGGAAGCGCATGGCGTAGTCAATGGCTTCCAGCAGCGCCTGGGAGTAACGGCCCTCGCCGATCTCTACGGCAGGCACAAAGGTATCCCGCCCGGCAAGGCTGATGGCGGAACTGCGATCAATGGCATCCGCCGGAGGGACGCCGGCGATGCACCGGTACATGGTGGCGCCCAGGGCGTAAATATCCGTCCAGGGACCCTGTTCTTCATTGCTGTTGTATTGCTCTATGGGCGCGTAGCCTTTGGAAAACAGGCTGGTCATGGAACCGCGGCTGGTTTCCAGTGCCTGGCGCGCGGAGCCAAAGTCCAGCAACACCGGGTCACCGTCCACGCGGATGAAAATGTTCCCGGGTTTGATGTCGCGATGAATAAATCCATGGGCATGTACCAGCTTCATGCCGTCAATGATCGGAAATATCACGGTACCCAGGTCGTCTTCGTCCAGGATTTTCCGCCGCGCCAGGATCTCCTGCAGAGTCTCTCCCAGCTCATAGTCCATGACCATGTAAGCCGTGTTATTGGTTTCAAACACATTGCGCACACGCACGATATTGGGATGCTTGAATTGCCCAAGGGTCCGGGCCTCGGCCAGAAATCGCCCCTGGCCCCACAGGTAGCGTTCTTCATGCTCATGGGACAGCGGCACCACCGAGCCGTCGGGATGACGCATGGCCAGCTCAATGGGCATGTACTCTTTGATGGCAACGTCGTGGGCCAGATTGCGGTCATGGGCCAGATAGGTAATGCCAAATCCGCCCTGACCAATAATGTCCCGGATTTCATACCAATGGAGCTGAAATCCAGGCTGGATGGCGTTAAGTTGTGTTTTTCTGCGCTTTTTTGCCACGGTCATGTCGTTCCCAGGCCAGTTTTGGGGCCAGGGACGACACTCTATAAAAACCTAAAACCCCCAGAATTGCAATGAGTTGGCAAGGTTTTCGGCGGTATTTTATTAGACTTTTGAACGAATTAGCCCCTGATCCGCGAGCTTTGGTGCCTCAGGATCCGCGATTTCAATGAATCCATCGCGGATCCGGGTAGCTATTGGGGTCAAGCCCTGCTCTGCACAGGGGCCAAATACGCAATATCCATCCCCGACCCGAAAAAGCGCCCCGTGGGTGGCGCACTGCAGGTGGATGCCGTCCAGATCCATGAACTGATCCGGGATCCAGTCCAGGTTGACGCCGGTGTGGGGGCAGCGGTTTTCATAGGTGTAAATATCTCCGGCACGACGCACGACCAGTACGGAGCGCGCTGCGCCGGTGTCGGCGCCTGGGACAGTGAAGCCCCGCGCCGAGCCATCCGGAATTTCATCAATTGCGCAAAGTTTCACTTTCGATCCCTCTTTGGAGCGTGGACAGTGTGCGCACTGGTTCAGTAGAATCCACTCTCGAATTCACCAGTGCGCAACCAGGATGGGGCGGCGGCGAAAGATTTATGATACGACGGGAGTAATCGAGAGGTTACTCCCGTTTTTATGTACACGGACGTACGGTACGCCGCGAGCGCAGGATGCGCAGGAGCGGCGTTGCCAAGGCCATGGCAGAAAATTGCTCCTGCATATTCTGCACTTCCGCCATCCATGGCGGTCGTATGCCGCTTATTCAGGAGTAACAATGCCAAGGCCATGTACGCCGCGAGCGCAGGATGCGCAGGAGCGGCGTCGCTAAGGTTCTGTATGCAGTTTATTCAGAAACAAACAAGGCGCGTTGTACGAAGTCCCCACTCTGGAGGTTTTATTTGACCCACGCCGCGATTCTGGCCCTTGAAGACGGAACCCTGTTCCATGGCCGCTCTATTGGGGCGGAAGGTCAGACCGTTGGTGAAGTGGTATTCAACACCGCCATCACCGGGTATCAGGAGATCCTCACGGATCCTTCCTACCATCAACAAATCGTGACGCTGACACAGCCCCACATCGGTAATGTCGGCATCAATACCGAGGATGAGGAATCCGGGAAGGCCTACGCTGCCGGGCTGATCATCCGCCAATTACCCTATCAATTGAGCAGTTGGCGCGCGCAACAATCTCTGCCGGATTATCTGCGTCAGCAGAATGTGGTCGCCATCGAAGGCATTGATACACGCAAACTTACGCGGTTGCTGCGGGACAAGGGTGCGCAGAATGGCTGCATCATGGCCGGGCCGAAACTGAATGCAGAGCGCGCCGTGGCCGCGGCCCGGGCGTTCCCCGGTCTCAAGGGCGCCGATCTGGCAAAAGTGGTGAGCACAGCAAAGAGTTATGAATGGACCGAAGGATGCTGGTCCCCGGACGCCGGTCTGTCCGAGGTCACTGCCCATGGCACCAAGCGCTGGCATGTGATCGCTTACGATTTCGGCGTCAAGCGCAATATCCTGCGCATCCTGGTGGACATGGGATGTCGCGTAACGGTTGTGCCCGCGACGACCCCAGCCGCGGAGGTACTGAAAGCGAAACCCAGCGGTGTGTTTCTTTCCAATGGTCCCGGGGATCCCGATCCCTGCGATTACGCCATTGCCGCCATCCGCGAGATTTTGTCCACTGGCATACCGGTGTTCGGTATTTGTCTCGGGCATCAGTTGTTGGCGCTGGCCTGCGGCGCGCGCACGGTGAAAATGAAATTCGGCCACCATGGGGCCAATCACCCGGTGCAGGAATTGAGTAATGGCCGCGTGATGATCACCAGCCAGAATCATGGCTTTGCCGTGGAGGAATCCAGTTTGCCGCCGGAGCTGCTGCCCACGCACCGATCTTTATTTGACGGTACGCTGCAAGGGATCCGCCATCGGGATTATCCCGCGTTCAGCTTTCAGGGCCACCCCGAGGCCAGTCCGGGACCGCATGATGTACGCGGGGTGTTTGATACGTTTATAAAATTGATGCAAATGGGGAAAACATCGTGAAGCGTATCTCGTATCTCGTATCTCGCAACATGCGTGTTTGGCCTGCGAGATACGCACGACGAGAAACGCTTCACGGTGTTTCATATGCCCAAACGCACTGATATCAAATCTATCCTTATCATCGGCGCCGGCCCGATCATCATCGGTCAGGCCTGTGAGTTTGATTATTCCGGTGCCCAGGCCTGCAAGGCCCTGCGTGATGAGGGCTACCGGGTGATCCTGATTAACTCCAACCCGGCCACCATCATGACTGACCCGGGCATGGCGGATGCCACCTATATTGAACCCATTCGCTGGCAGACCGTGGCCAAGATCATTGAAAAGGAACGCCCGGATGCGTTGCTACCCACCATGGGCGGGCAGACGGCGCTGAATTGCGCGCTGGATTTGGCGCGCATGGGCGTGCTGGAGGAATTCAATGTGGAACTTATCGGCGCCAGCCGGGAAGCCATTGACAAGGCCGAGGATCGGGAAAAATTTCGTGATGCCATGCGGCGTATCGGTTTGGCCATGCCGTACTCCGGGTTGGCCCATACACTGGATGAAGCCCGGGCCGTCCAGGCCGAGATTGGTTTCCCCATTATCATTCGACCTTCGTTCACCATGGGCGGCACCGGCGGAGGCATCGCCTACAACACCGAGGAGTTTCTGGAAATCTGTGAACGTGGACTGGATGCCTCGCCCACCAAGCAGATATTGCTGGAACAGTCGGTCATCGGCTGGAAAGAATTTGAGATGGAGGTGGTGCGGGACAAGAAGGACAACTGCATCATCATTTGTTCCAT
>JAYUHG010000308.1:0-8097 GCA_043767195.1 Gammaproteobacteria bacterium
CCGCCGCGGCCTGGGAGTGATTTTCCCGCTGCATGATCTGGATGATGATGCGCGCCTCGCCGCTTCCGCGGTTGGAGATGCGGATATCGCTGCAATTCGTCAGGCATCCGAGCGTTATCAGCCGAATACCGTGCTGGCCGTGGCCATTGACGTGTCCGCGCCGGACAACGGACGCGCGCGCTGGAGTTTGTTGTCGGGATCAGAACCGGAAAGTTGGAATACCGAGGGCGGCCAGAGCGAAGAGTTTGTGCGCGCCGGTATGGATACACTGGCGGATCGACTGTCATTGCGCTATGCAGCCGCAAGGGCCAGTGCTGAACAGGGCGTCGTGACAGTGAATGTGAAAGCAGTGAATTCCGCCACCGGCTATGCGCGCGCATTGAATTATTTGCAAGGAATGAATTCCGTCACCGCCGTGCAAGTCACTGAGGTCGCCGGGGACACAGTGACGTTTGCGCTGTCCGTTTACGGCGGCGCCGATGTGGTGCGCCAGGCCATCGCTCTCGGGCGCGTATTGGAACCGGCATCGGGTTCTGACAATACCTACAGATTATCGCCATGAACGCCCGCCTGCTGGACGGTGAAAAATGGTTTTTGCTCACCGCCATATTGGCGTGTGGCTGGGTGCTTTATCTGCTGGCGCCGGTGCTGACGCCCTTTCTGGTGAGCGCGCTGCTGGCCTACTTGGGCGATCCGATGGCGCGCCGGCTGCAACGGTTTGGATTGTCACGCACCCTGGCGGTAGTGGTCGTATTCCTGGTCATGTTGCTGGCGGGAATATTGCTGCTGTTGTTGCTGGTGCCGCTGTTGCAGCAGCAGATCACCGGACTGATGGATCGGCTCCCGCAAATGCTGGATTGGGCGCAGCGGACATTCTTGCCGCGCATTGAATCCCTGCTGGGTATTCAGATTGAAGCGCTGAAGGTGGAGAGTCTGCGCGGTGCCTTGCAGGATCACTGGCGTACCTTGGGTGGAGCATTGGGCATAGTCCTTGGCAAAGTGGGCCAGTCGGGGCAGGCCCTGCTTGGCTGGGTCGCATTTCTGCTGCTGGTGCCGGTGGTGACTTTCTATTTGCTGCGGGATTGGGATGGGCTGATCCGCCAGGTGCATGATTTGATCCCGCGCCCCCTGGAGCCGGTGGCCGCGGATCTGGCGCGGCAGTGCGACGCGGTGCTGGGTGAGTTTCTGCGCGGGCAGTTGCTGGTCATGCTGGCATTGGGAGTCATTTATTCCTGCGGCCTGTGGATCGCCGGTGTGGAATTCTCCCTGCTCATCGGCATGCTGGCCGGCGCGGTGAGCTTTGTTCCCTATTTGGGATCGATCATCGGGATTGTGGTGGCCGGTATTGTCACGTTCCTGCAATACCATGATCTGGTGCATTTGATATATGTGGTGCTGGTGTTCGGTATCGGCCAGGTGATTGAGGGCATGGTGTTGTCGCCGATGCTGGTGGGTGATCGCATCGGCCTGCACCCGGTGGCGGTGATCTTCGCGATCATGGCCGGCGGGCAATTATTCGGATTCTTTGGGATTCTGATCGCGCTGCCGGTGGCGGCCATGGTGACCGTGGTATTGCGGCATATGCGCGCGCGCTATCTGGCCAGCAGTCTGTATACCGCCTGACGCAAACATTCCGGGGCAACCCGCCGTGGTTGCCGCGGTCGCCGATACGAAATTCTCCGAAGTTTCATCGCCTATGCCCGCCGCTAGCCAATATCCCCAGATCCCGCTGCCATTGAGCGGTACTGATCAACTTACCTTTGATATCTATTGTGGCGCGGAAAATGCCCTTGCGCTGACGGAGATGCAAAGTGCCGCGAACGGGAGTTCGGCCCGCAATATATATCTGTGGGGTGATGCCGGTACCGGCAAGTCCCATTTACTCCATGCCGCCTGCTGCGCCGCCACGGCCGCTGGACGTCGCGCGGTACTGGTGCCGCTGGCGCAGTGCCAACAACTGTCACCGGAATTATTTGAATCCCTAGAGACCTTTGATCTGGTGTGCATTGACGATCTGGATGCCATCGCCAGTGAGCCGGCGTGGGAGCAGGGATTGTTTCATCTGTTCAACCGCATGCGCGAAGCGAAGCATCCGTTGCTGCTTGCCGCGCGTACCAGCCCCGCCGGTTGCGCCGTAGCGCTGCAGGATTTGAAGTCGCGCCTGGGCTGGGATTTAGTGCTGCGGTTGTCGCCATTGCAGGAGGAAGAGCGCTTCACGGCGCTGCGCCGGCGCGCGCAATTGCGCGGCCTGGAAATCCCCGATGAGGTGCTGGATTATCTGGCGCGGCGCATTGCCCGGGACATGCACAGCTTGTTCGCCTGGCTGGATCGGCTGGATCGGGAGAGTCTTTCCGCCGGCAAAAGGCTCACCGTGCCCTTTGTGCGCGAACTGATGGGTTAACCTGATCTAATTCGATCCCAAGCCCTGTAATCTCATACAGGTTCTGGCCAACCTGCTGCCGAGGGCAATACACAGTCGCCGTTCTTCATTGCTCAGCGGCCGGTCACCATTTGCTCCCGCCACATGGGTTGGACCATAGGGTGTGCCGCCGGAAGTGGTGGCGGTCAGGTCCGGCTCGGAATAGGGCAATCCCAGGATCAACATGCCGTGATGCAACAGCGGCAACATCATTGAAAGTAATGTGCTTTCCTGGCCACCGTGCAGGCTGGCAGTGGAGGTAAATACGCCCGCTGGTTTGCCCACCAGGGCGCCGGAGGCCCACAGGTCACCGGTGCCATCGAGGAAAAACTTCAAAGGCGCCGCCATGTTGCCGAAGCGTGTCGGGCTGCCCAAGGCGAGTCCGGCGCATTCACGCAGATCCGCGTGGGTGGCATATGGCGGGCCGGAGGCCGGTACCGGATCCGCACGGTGGTCCAGGCCATCACTCACAGGTGGAACGGTGCGGATGCGGGCGCGGGCGTTGGGAACCTGTTCGATACCGTGGGCCACTTCGCGCGCCATGTTGGCGACATTGCCGTAGCGGCTGTAATACAGGACCAGAATTTCCATAAGCTCAACGCCTCCCAGGCTGGCGCGTAATATTTGCAATAGTTTGAATGGCAGTGAATGCTGGCCGGCATGTGTATCAACGCAGCCGGAGTCGGCTACTATTGTAGCTTCCCGCGCTGGGCAGAGATATGGTCGCGCGGGGTGGAGGCAGCATATGAATAATCGGTGGATTACGAAATCGCGCGCTGCCTTGCAATGGCTGCGACAATTTTTGCCGTTTGTCGGGCTGCGCATCGGGGAACAGAACGGTTTTCAGATCGCCGCCGCCCTGGCCTATACCACGCTGCTCTCGCTGGTGCCGCTGCTGACCATCATGTTCGCGCTGCCGGATGTGTTTCCCGTATCCGCCCGCTTTGGCGAGATGATCCAGGAATTCATTTTCAGCAACCTGGTGCCGGAGGTGGGCGCCACGGTGAGAGATTATTTGCGCGGCTTTTCCATGAATGCATCGCGCCTGACGCTGACCGGCCTGACGTTGCTGGTGATTATCGCCTTGATGCTGATGGCCACCATAGACAATGCATTAAACCGCATCTGGCATGTGCAACGGCAGCGTGGTCCGGCAGCGCGGTTTCTGATCTATTGGGCGATGATAACCCTGGGGCCATTGCTGGTGGGCGTGGGACTGGTATCCACGTCGTATTTCCTGTCCTTGCCGGTGCTGACGGATGTGGACAGCGCCCTGTTGCTGCAAAAAAACCTGTTGTCACTGCTGCCATTTCTGACCACCACCACCGCGTTCACATTGCTGTATGTGCTGGTGCCGAACTGCCATGTGCGTCTGCGTCACGCGGTCTGTGGCGGCATAAGCGCCGCGGTGTTGTTTGAGCTGGCGAAAATCGGCTTTGGCTATTATGTTCGCTCCGCCGGTACCGAAGAGATTTACGGCGCGCTGGCGGTGTTGCCGCTGTTCCTGGTTTGGATCTATGCCTCATGGGTGATCGTGCTGTTCGGCGCCCACCTGACCTTCTGTCTGGCGGAATTCCATGTTGGCGCGGCACTACGCACTAAAGACGAGGAGGGCGACTGGGGATTCACGGATGTGTTCGAAGTGCTCAGTGTGCTTTGGCAAGCGCAGCAATCCGGCTCCGGCGTCGGCGTTGCGGATCTGGCGCGCCATGACATTCAACTATCCCAGCGGGCGATCCAGGAGATACTTGCCTGCCTGACCGAGGGGCGTTGGGTCGAGGAAACCGCGGACGGTGACTGGATCCTGAGTCGCGATCCGGAGTCGGTGACGCTCCTGGATCTGCATCATCTGGTGCCGCGGCGACTGCCGCTGGTGGGCCAGGATGTGGGGGGTGTCGGGGCGCGGGTGTTAAAACCGGTGCTGGCGGGGTATCGGCAGGATCTGGACAAGAGACTGAAGATTACTCTGGGGCAGTTGCTGCGCGATTCACTGTAGCTGAATCTCAAACCGTTCAAACGCCACAGACCCTTCAATTAACCCGCCGGCGCGGGCCGGGCGTAATTGGTCACCGATGCGCAGTTCCAAATCACGGCTTTTGACATGGAATCCCCGCTCCGTGAACAGTGCCATGGCATGTTTGTCGTTTCCGCCCTGTATCAGCAACGCGCGCCGAAAGCGGCGGTCCTGCACGCTGCCGGTGGTGGCGCGCACCGCGATGGCGCTGATGTTACCAGTGACAATCTGCGCACCCAGGCGATGGGACTTGGCCTGGCGCACCATGAGCCAGCGGATGATGCCCAGAGTCCATTCCTCCCGACCGGAAATGTCACTGGCAAAGGCCACCAGGTCCCCGACGCGCACGGTCTGTGGCGGCCGCTCTCCGCTGACCACCGCGAATCCTCCCATGCCCTGGTCCACAAGTTGCCACTGTTCCGTTTGATATGACGATGTGCCGCCGGGCGCGGCCATTGCTGGCAGCCCATCCTCATCCTCCGAGTCCGGGTCGCGGCCTGGATCGAATTCTTTGCGTCCATGGCTATGAAAAAAAACCGCTGCCATGCCGCGCACCAGTCCCACCGCTCCGGAGCGGCTTTCACGCGCGAAGGTGCGTTGCGGCGGCACACCCCAGGCACGCAGCATTTGCCCCAGCACCACGCGCGCAAAGTAGGGTGACAGGCGGCTTTCAGTGGTCAGCGGCTGACCGGCATTCAGCAGATCCAACTGGTCTTCAACAATTCCGCCCAGCTCCGCGCAATCCAGAATGCGGGCGCGTTTCACGGCTGAAATCTGTGCCTGTTTATCCGTTGTCATGGGCCGGTTGTCGCTGTCCAGATCAATAATGAAGCAACCGCCGGCGGCGCTGACGGGTTCAAACGCGCGCAGTTGGGCATGTCCGGCCCAGTGGCGCAATTGTTCGTAGATTTCCCAGATGGCACCGAAGGGCAGGTGGTGCGGGTCCACCAAAGTGGCCAGCACAATGCGTTTGTACGCCCCGGCAATGTTGGTAGTTATGCCGGTCTGGCCGGGGACCTGGATTGTTTCCATTTCGCGCTGAATGGATTCGGCGAATTCATAGATGACATGCAGTTGCCGCCAGACATCTTTGGGAATTGGCGCGTACTCCAGGAAACCAAAGATCATGGCGTGAGAAAGATAATGCATGGAGCCCAGCAAAGCCGGCAGCGGTGGTTTGGTTTGTCCCCACCCGGTCTTCTGTTTCAATGCTTCATCCACCGAAAGCCGGCAGGCCAGGGCCAGATTCGCCGCAATCTGTTTCATCAAACCAATCTGGCTCTGCATGGTTTCGATGGACTGCAAAGTATGCTGTGCGCCGGCGCGGATTTGGGATTCCACGTAATACTGGTACGGGCGGTTGTAGACTTTCACCAATTCCAGCCGCGCCACCGCCTTCACCGGCTGCCCATTGGTGGCGCGGGTGGCCTCCTCAATCAGGCGCGCGGTGCGCAGGAAGTCGGCATAGGGCAGGGTGTCGAGCCATTCCTCCACATACAGTGGGCGGGTGTCTATGACGTTGCCTGGTCCCTTGGGGATTTCTGTGGGTGAGTGAGCCATTACTGGATCAGTGCCTTAGCTTCATCGGGAATGCCGTTTTCTCTGAAGCAATCCACATTCCAAGAGGGCTTGGGCGGGGACTGGACAGAGACCCAGTTCTCTTTGCGACGGGTATTCTGCCTTTTTTGTCAGATAAATGTGAGATGGATCACAAATGCTAATGCAGTGGGTATTCCGGCCAATGGCACTGATCCCGGGACCAAAAGGTCAAAAATACGCACTGCTGTTATTTTGTCTCCAATAGGCGACATACTAAGACGATACTTCAGGAATGCCAAATCTCATGGATTACACATTCCATTTTTACGTTTCCGGGCGGGTTCAGGGAGTGTTCTTCCGCCAGCGCACCAAACAGCATGCCGATCTGTTCGGCGTAAAAGGCTGGGTACGAAACCTGCCCGATGGCCGAGTGGAAGGCATGGCTCAGGGCTCTGAACGCGCGTTGCAATTATTGCGGGATTGGCTGGAACACGGGCCGCCCATGGCGAGTGTGTTGCGCCTGGACTGGAACCCCGCGCAAGCGCAGCAGTTCCCGGGGTTCGATGTCCTGAATTAAATACCTGCTCTGGCCAGAACTCTATAAATTCGCGAGTTGGTCGCGGATTAACTTCACTGCGTCAGCGATGGGAACAACGCGATCTTCCGTGTCCCGGCGGGCGCGATATTCCAGTGTGCCGGCGTCCAGTCCGCGTTCGCTGAACACCAGCCGGTGCGGAATGCCGAGCAATTCCATGTCGGCAAACATCACCCCGGGCCGTTCCTTGCGATCATCCAGCAACACCTCAATACCGGCTGTCACCAGTAGCTGGTACAGCGCCTCCACCGCAGTGCGCAGACGCTCGGATTTATGCATGTTGATGGGCACCAGCACCACATGAAATGGCGCAATGCTGGCTGGCCAGATGATGCCGCGCTCATCGTGGTTCTGTTCAATGGCCGCGGCCACCACCCGCGACACGCCGATCCCGTAGCAGCCCATGATCAGGGTCACGGCCCGACCACCTTCATCCAGGCAATGGGCCTTCATGGCCTCGCTGTATTTGGTGCCCAATTGAAATATGTGTCCCACCTCAATGCCCCTGGCGATACGGGCAGGTTTGCCGTCGGGGGCCGTTTCTCCAGCGCCGATGTTGCGCAGGTCCGCGCATTGGGATTCGGGCAGATCCCGGCCCCAATTCACACCGGTGAGATGGAAGCCTTCTGCATTGGCGCCGCAGGCAAAGTCGGCGACTTGCGCCGCTGCGTGATCCACATACAGGGGAATACTCAGCTCCTTCGGGCCCAGGGAGCCCACTCCGCATCCCAGTGTCGTGCGCACCAGCTCTGCACCGGCAAAGGCCAGCGGCGCGCGCACCGACGCCATGGCTTCGGCCTTGACCCGGTTTAACTCGTGGTCGCCACGCAGCACCAGGGCCACCGGACCACCGTCATTACCCATGACGATAAGTGTTTTCAAGCAACGATCCGGCGCAATATTCAGCGCCGCGCATACCGCCTCGATGGTGTGTTGGCCAGGGGTGGCGACTCGGCTCAATTCCGCCTTTGCCGCCGGTCGCGGGGCTGCGGGCAACGGCGCCGGTGTCAATTCAATATTGGCTGCGTAACCACCTTTTTCAGTGAGCACAATGCGATCCTCACCGGAATCCGCCAGCACATGAAACTCGTGGGAGCGGCTGCCGCCGATATTGCCGGTATCCGCCAGCACGGCGCAGTAATCCAGGCCGATGCGGTCAAATATCCGGCTGTAGGTGCGGTACATGAGGTCGTAGGTTTCTTCCAGGGAGGCCTGGGTCAAATGGAAAGAATAGGCATCCTTCATCAGGAATTCCCGCGCGCGCATGATGCCGAAGCGCGGGCGGATCTCGTCCCGGAACTTGGTCTGGATCTGGTAGAAATTCAGCGGTAATTGTTTATAGCTGCGCACCTCGCGCCGCACCAGCTCGGTAATGATCTCCTCGTGGGTGGGACCGAGACAGAAATCACGTTGATGGCGATCCTTCAGGCGCAACAATTCCGGGCCGTATTTGTCCCAACGCCCGGATTCCTGCCACAGCTCCGCCGGTTGTACGCCGGGCATCAGCACTTCCTGGGCGCCGGCCCGATC
>JAYUHG010000309.1:0-3426 GCA_043767195.1 Gammaproteobacteria bacterium
CGGAGTCCTTTACCAAGGAAGATCTGGACGCCGTACGCGAGGAATTGGTCCGGCTCAAAGCCGTGGGTGGCTGGTCGCGTTATGTGAAAGAATTGCGTAACCGGGCGGAGATTACTATCAGGGAAGATATGCTGTAAGCGAGTGCAGTTGAGGCCTCGATTTACCCGCCGCTCTTGTGTATCTGGCCGGCCAGCCGATCTACCAGTACCGCGCCGACACCGTTGCCCCACACATTAATTACGGTTCGGCACCGGTCCAGGAACCAGTCCACGGCCACGATCAATCCAATTCCCTCCGCCGGCAGACCCACCGCCGTCAATACGATTACCAATGTCACGATACCGTGCTGCGGTACTCCCGCGGTGCTGATCCCGGCCAGGGCAGCAGTGACGATTACCACGCCTTGCTGCGCGAATGACAGATCCACTGCATAGACTTGGGCAATGAACATCGCCGCGGTGGCCTGATACAACGCAGTGCCGTTGCGATTCAGTGCCGTTCCCAGGGGCAGCACAAACTTGACCACGGCAGCGCGTACTCCCGCCTGTTGCGCGCAATCCATGGCCACGGGCAAGGTGGCGGCTGAACTTCCAGTGCCAAAGGCCGTCACCAGGGCGCGCAGAAAATTCAGGGCATAATCATGGGGGCGGGTTCCGGCGAGGATGAGTAGCGCCCCCAGCGTCAGAAAATGGATACTCAGTCCGGCGCCCACTGTGGCCACATAACGGCCTACGCTGGTGATTTCGCGCCAGAATCCCTCGCCACCCAGCGCGCCAAAGCGCGCCGCCAGCAAGGCAAATATGCCGATGGGGGAGAGGTACAGGATCCAGCCAATGAGACGCATCAGCGCCTCATTCAATCCTTCAGCTAGATCGATCACCGGTTGACCACGCGCTCCGCTGGCGGACAACGCCAGAGCCAGCAGCAACGCAAACAACATAATGGGCAGGATCTGCCCGTCGCCGGCCGCAGCCACCAGATTCGGCGACACCACGGTGCGCACCAGACTTTCTATGCTTGCGTCCGCCGTGGCAAGATCCGCGGGTGTTGCTGCAGCCAGACCACTGGTGCCAACACCGGGTTCCATGATGCCCGCCATGAACACGCCGGTGGTGGTGGCCACCAGTGTGCTGATGATTATGAACGCGCCGGTGATAATCCCGGTCCGGCCCACGGTATGGGCAGCGCCCAGGGGGGCGACGCCGCTGATGATGGCGGTGACCACCAGCGGCAGAATGGTCATTTTCAGCGCATCCAGAAACAAATTACCGACCCAGCCCCAAGCGACCATGGCCGGGCCGAACCACCAGCCGGCCAGCACTCCACCCAGAGCGCCGGCCAGGATGGCAATCAGCAGGCGATCATTAGCCAGCGGAGCCGACCACGTTATAGCCACAATCCACGTAGGTGATTTCGCCGGTGACGGCGGAGGCATAGTTTGAACACAGGAACGCCGCCACATTGCCCACTTCATCAATGGTGACATTGCGGCGCAGGGGTGCGGTCTTCTCCACCTGGGCGAGGAAATCCTTCAACCCTTTGATGCCTGACGCCGCCAGGGTGCGAATCGGGCCGGCGGAAATGGCGTTAACGCGAATGCCCTCCGGGCCAAGACTGGCAGCCATGTAGCGCACGTTGGCTTCGAGGCTGGCCTTGGCGATACCCATGACATTGTAATGGGGCATGGCACGCGCGGCGCCGATGTAGGTCAGGGTCAGCATGGCGCCGTTGCGACCTTTCATCAGCGGTCGGGCGGCGTTGCCCAGGGCGGTGAAACTGTAGGAACTGACATCGTGGGCCAGGCGAAAGCCTTCGCGGCTGACATTGTCCATGTACTCGCCTTCCAGCATTTCGCGCGGGGCAAAGGCCACGGAATGCACCAGAATATCCAGACCATCCCAGTGTTGCGCCAGTTGCTCAAATACATTCTTGATCTCTTCGTCGGAGGCCACTTCGCAGGGCAGGGTAATTTTGGATTGGCAATCGGCGGCAAACTCCTCCACCCGTTCCCGCAGCCGCTCATTCTGGTAGGTAAACGCCAGTTCCGCCCCTTCGCGGCGCATGGCCTTGGCGATGCCCCAGGCGATGGATCGGTTGCTGGCCACACCCACAATCAATGCACGCTTGCCATCCAGAAGTCCCATGTCTTTCTCCAGTGTTGAATTATCGCCGGTCGGAAATTCCGGCCTCACGCTATTCTGTCATGCCCGGGGTGAAATCAAAATTGCGCGCTGACTGCGGTGATCGCCGTCGGCACGGCAGACAGCAGGGTTCGGGTGTATTCGTGGGTGGGACTGGCAAACAGCAGGTTGGTATCCGCCAGTTCCACCAGACGGCCCTGGTACAGCACGGCCACGCGATCCGCCAGGTACCGGATCACGGACAGATCATGGGAGATGAACAGCATGGACAGGCAGCGCCGGCGGTTGATTTCCAGCAGCAATTCCAAAATCTGCGCCTGAATGGTCACATCCAGGGCGGACACCGGTTCGTCGGCAATGAGTAAATCCGGTTCTGGCGCCAGGGCGCGGGCGATGGCAATGCGCTGGCGTTGACCGCCGGAAAATTGATGGGGGTATTTGCCTGCCGCGGTTTCATCCAGGCCCACATCCGCCAGCAGTTGAATTACTTTCCCCTGCAATTCCGGCGGCGATAACTTGCGCCCCACTGTTAAAGCCTCCGCTAGACATTCCCAAATGGTCAGGCGCGGATTCAACGAAGAGTACGGATCCTGAAACACCATTTGTATGCGCCGTCGGGCAACGCGCAAAGCAGCCGGATCAATTTTCAGCCAATCCTGTTCATGCACCTGCACATTGCCGGCGCTGGGCGTCACCAGCCGCACAATGGCCCGTGCCAGTGTGGATTTGCCGCTGCCGGATTCGCCCACCAGCCCGAGGATTTCTCCGCGCCGGATCTCCAGACTCACATCGGCAACGGCAGGCATGGGCGCGGTTGCTTTTCCAAGCCAACGGTGGTGATCGGCATAGGTGATTTCCAGATGTTCCACCCGCAGCACGGTCGTTGTGACGCCAGTGGATGTCCCGGGCGGCTTGCGTCCCCTGGGTATGGCAGCCAGCAATTGGCGCGTGTAGTCCGCCCGCGGCGCGGCAAACAGTGCCTGGGCCGGCCCGGATTCCACGCAGCGCCCGGCCCGCATTACCAGCACCTGGTCAGCCAGGGCCGATACCACGCGCAGATCATGGGAGACAAAAATCATGGACATGCCGTGGCGCTGTTGTAGATCACGGAGCAGGTCCAGGATCTGCGCCTGTACGGTGACATCCAATGCCGTGGTGGGTTCATCCGCAATGAGAATGTCTGGTTGAGTGATCAGCGCCATGGCGATCATGACCCGCTGGCGCATACCGCCGGAGAATTCATGGGGATAATCATGGATGCGGCGCCGGGGATCCCGGATCCCCA
>JAYUHG010000310.1:0-3410 GCA_043767195.1 Gammaproteobacteria bacterium
ACTCAAAATGGAGGCTGGTGGCTGGGAGGTAATCAAGCGCTATGTGGAAATGGGCCTGGGTATTTCCATTGTCACCAGCATCTGTCTTACCGGTAGCGAAAAGCTGGAGCAAATCTCCTTGCGGGATTATTTCCCCGGGCGCAGCTATGGGCTCATTCTGCGGCGCGGCAAGGTCAGTTCCCCGGCGGCGCGCAAGTTCATTGAATTAATGGAACCCGGTATGGTCACAAATGCAAGCCCAGCCGTCCTTCCGGGTCGCGCCCCGCGCCGTGTACGGCAGGATGTTGCCGCAAGACCGCGCGCTTCGCGGTAATATATATGCAACCGATTCAAGCCAACGCAGGAGAAAGCGGCATGCCGGACAAGGCCGGCCATCAACATGATGAGGGCCTGGCGGTACAGGAGGCCAAACCGCGCCTCAAACGTCCGCCGCTGTACAAGGTAGTCCTCATCAATGACGATTACACGCCCATGGATTTTGTCGTTCACATTCTGGAGAGCTTTTTCTCCCTGGACCGGCAAAATGCCACGCGCGTGATGCTGGAAGTCCACACGCGCGGCAAGGGCATTTGCGGCATCTACACCCACGAGGTTGCGGAAACCAAAGTGGCGCAAGTCAACAGCTACGCCCGAGAACATCAGCATCCACTCCTTTGCACAATGGAAAAGGCCTGACTCCCATGCTCGATAAAGAACTGGAACACACTTTGAATGACGCGTTCCGCCGCATCCGCGAACGGCGCCATGAATTCATGACCGTGGAGCACCTGCTGCTGGCGCTGCTGGACAATCGTTCCGCGGCCGAGGTGCTGAAGGCCTGTGGCGCGAATCTGAACGTGTTGCACAATGATCTGGTCAAGTTCATTGATGACAACTGCACCATCCTGCCGGAGAACGACGAGCGCGAGACTCAGCCCACCCTGGGCTTTCAGCGCGTATTACAGCGCGCGGTGTTTCATGTGCAGTCCTCGGGCCGGAAAGAAGTCACCGGCGCCAATGTGCTGGTGGCCATATTTGGTGAGCGCGAGTCCCATGCGGTGTACCTGTTGAGCCGGCAGAACATTGCGCGACTGGATGTAGTCAATTTCATTGCCCATGGCGTCTCCAAGGTGCCGGAAGAAGAACGCGCGCCGGGCCAGGAAAACCCCGCCGGGGAAGGCGAGGCCGCCGCCGGCGAGGAAGGACCGAGCGCCCTGGACAGTTACGCGGTGAATCTGAATGAGCAGGCCCGTGCCGGCAAAATTGACCCGCTCATCGGTCGCGCCAATGAAGTGGAACGCACCATCCAGATTCTGTGCCGCCGGCGCAAAAACAATCCGCTCTATGTGGGCGAGGCCGGTGTCGGCAAAACCGCCATTGCCGAAGGCCTGGCGCGCATGATCGTGGAAAAAGAAGTGCCGGAGGTATTGCTGGAATCCACCATCTACGCCCTGGACATGGGCGCGCTGTTGGCGGGCACAAAGTACCGTGGCGATTTCGAGAAGCGGCTAAAAGGTGTCATCGCGCAGTTGAAAAAGAAGCCGGGATCGATCCTGTTCATTGACGAGATCCACACCATCATTGGCGCGGGCGCGGCCTCCGGCGGCGTCATGGACGCCTCTAACATTATCAAACCGGTGCTGGCCTCCGGCGACATCAAGTGCATCGGCTCCACTACTTATCAGGAATTCCGCGGCATTTTCGAGAAGGACCGCGCCCTGGCGCGCCGCTTCCAGAAAATTGATGTCAGTGAACCGTCAATTGAAGAGACCGTCAAGATCCTGCAAGGCCTGAAGTCGCGCTTCGAAGAACATCATGATGTGCGCTACACCCAGCAGGCCCTGCGCAGCGCCGCGGAGTTGACGGATCGCTATATCACCGACCGGCATTTGCCGGACAAGGCCATTGACATCATTGATGAGGCCGGTGCCTCACAAAGACTGGTGGTGGCATCCAAACGCAAGAAGATCATCGGCGTCACCGACATTGAAAATATCGTCGCCAAGGTGGCGCGCATCCCGCCCAAGACCGTGAACTCCTCCGACAAGGGTGTGATGCGCAACCTGGAGCGGGATCTGAAAATGGTGGTATTTGGCCAGGATCCGGCCATCGGCATGCTGGCCTCCGCCATCAAGATGGCGCGCTCCGGTCTCGGCAACCCACAGACCCCCATCGGCGCATTCCTGTTCGCCGGTCCCACCGGTGTCGGCAAGACCGAGGTCAGCCGGCAACTTGCGCGGGTGCTGGGAATTGAATTGGTGCGTTTTGATATGTCCGAGTACATGGAACGGCACACGGTATCGCGCCTCATCGGCGCACCGCCGGGGTACATCGGTTTCGATCAGGGCGGGCTGTTGACCGATGCCGTCAACAAACATCCGCATTCCGTGCTGCTGCTGGATGAAATGGAAAAGGCGCACCCGGATGTGTTCAACCTGATGCTACAGGTCATGGATCACGGCACGCTGACGGACACCAATGGCCGGCAGACGGATTTTCGCAATGTAATCCTGGTGATGACCACAAATGCCGGCGCGGATCGTATCAGCCGCCCGTCCGTGGGTTTCACCCAGCAGGATCACACCTCCGACGCCATGGAAGTCATCAAGCGCACCTTCAGCCCGGAATTCCGTAACCGGCTGGATGCCATCATCGAATTCAACACGCTGGATCAGAAGACTATTCTGAACGTAGTGGACAAGTTCCTGGTGGAGTTGCAGGCACAACTGGATAACAAGAAGGTGGCCATGGATGTGGACGAGTCCGCGCGCCAATGGCTCGCGGAACACGGCTACGACAAGGTCATGGGCGCCCGACCCATGGCGCGCATCATTCAGGAAAAGATCAAGCGCGCTCTGGCCGAAGAATTACTGTTCGGCCAGCTTGAACACGGCGGCCACGTCATCGTCAGCACCCAGGACGGCGAAATTCACGTGGAGATCGAGGCGAAGGAGCCGGCGACGCCGTCTGCGGTGCACTGATGGTCAGGGAATCGGGCTACCTGCCGTCGCAGCAAAGTAGCCCAGCGCGCGGCGTTGAAAAGCGACGTCAAAAACGTTTTGCCCACGCCCTGCCTGTTACAGCAAAGATCCAGTCATGCCCGGGATTTCTTGATCTGGAGGGCAAAAGTTTTTCCGGCACAACAGGCGACGTGTCGCTAAACGGAGTACGCCTTCACATCAGTCAACCCCTTCCACCCAACACCTTCCTGGAACTGGAAGTCACGATTGGGGAAGTGAAGTGCCTGCTAACCGGCTGTGTCATTTGGTCACAAAGGGAGAATGCGACCACTGCTCACATCGGAGTATTGTTCACCGCAAAAGACGAATCCCAGATGCGATCGTGGAGAGCCCGCCTGGCCCGCATGCCCACGTCGAAGAATTAAGCCAGGCTAAATCGCTGCTTCACACACCGGATCCCGGATCAGGACC
>JAYUHG010000311.1:0-3407 GCA_043767195.1 Gammaproteobacteria bacterium
CAGGCGCGTATTGCACTTGAGCGTCCGGTGGCGCCAATCGAAGATAAATTTTCCGGCTTTGTGTTCAAGATCCAAGCCAATATGGACCCCGCCCACCGGGACCGCATTGCATTTGTACGCATATGCTCCGGGCACTATGAAAAAGGCATCCGCCTGCGTCATGTGCGGGTAAAAAAAGATATGGCCATCGCCAATGCCCTGACCTTTCTGGCCGGTGATCGTGAACAAGTGGAAGAGGCCTGGCCGGGCGACATCATCGGCCTGCATAACCACGGCACGATTCAGGTGGGCGATACCTTTACCCAGGGCGAGGAACTGACCTTCAGCGGCATTCCCTATTTCGCGCCAGAGATGTTCCGGCGCGTGGTGCTGAAGGATCCGCTGCGCTCCAAAGCATTGCTGAAGGGCTTGCTGCAATTGGGCGAGGAGGGGGCGGTACAGGTGTTCCGGCCACTGCTCAGCAACGATCTGATCGTCGGCGCCGTGGGCATGCTGCAATTTGATGTGGTGGCGTGGCGTCTGGCGGATGAATATGGCGTGGACTGCAAATATGACCCCGTACCGGTGGCATCCGCACGCTGGGTCACATGCGAGAACCCGAAAAAATTAGATGAGTTTATCGAGCGTGGAGAGGGCAATCTGGCCCGGGACGGTAGCGGCGCGTTGACGTATCTTGCCCCGACCCAGGTAAATCTGAGACTGACCATGGAACGCTGGCCGGATATTACCTTTCAGGAAACCCGCGAACACTGATGCGGGAATAAATCGCCGGTTGATGCAATGACTTATGTTGCATCAACCGGCTATAGCTTGCTTGGCAACCTCCCTGGCTGACAACCCTTACCGGTTCCCGTGTCCGTCATCGTCCTGGTGTTGGCCGGAATCAGTCGCTGGCTCAGGGGTGCTTTCCCGATATGTCGCGACCGGAGGCGGCGGATCCATACGCGCCGGTTCCGCCCGCGGAGCATAGTCATCGTGTGCCACTGTATGTTGCGCGGGTGGCGGCATGGAACCTGAGTCCGCGCCGGAATTATGTCCGGAGCCATGATTGGAATCGTTGCCGAAATCTTGCCCTTGCCCGCCATCAGAACTTTGCGGGAAACCCGATGGCTCCGCGGCACCCGGGGCAGAGGATTGCGCACCGCCACCCTCGCTGCCACCCTGACGCTGACCGCCACGACCCTGGTGTCCCCCACGACCACGCCCCTCACCGCCACGCCCACGGCGCCGGCCTGAACGAGTACGGCGCGGACGGCCACCGGAGCCTGGGGAATTTTGCTGATTCTGTGTCACCGACTGTGAATTATCCGGAGATTCATTTCCTGGAGACGATGGAGAAACAACATTGCCCCGGTCGTCCTCATTGATCTGCTGCGGTACATCGCGCCGCGGTTGATCCTGATTACGGGGCTGATCCTGGTTACGGGGCTGATCCTGGTTGCGACCCTGACCCTGGTTCTGGCGTTGACCCCCGCGATCCGGCCCGTCGCGGCGTCCCTGCTGTCGCTCTCCATGCCGATCCCGACCGCCACGACCGGAACCGCCGCGGCGACGGCGGTTATTATCACCACCGCGATCACGCTGCTGATTTTCCCGATCCCGCGCACGCGGCGTACTATCGGCGGCGACCACCGGTGTGGGCGCGGGTGGCGTGGGTGCGGGTGCCGGATCTCCTCCTAATAGCGAACCGATCAACCGGCTGATCAAACTCTTCACGGGTTGCTTTGCCTGAGGCGACGGAACCGGCACCGGTCGATCCGGAATCACGGCCTTGACCGCCGGGGCTTGCGCCGGGCGGGGCGAGGCGTGGGTGCGCAATTCAACTTCCTGCCCAGGCAGAGCCTCCGCCAGACGGTAGCTGGCTTGACGATTCGCATCATGCTCCACCTCTGACAGCCGAACCCGCGCCACTTGATAATGGGGAGTCTCCAATGCTTCATCCGGGACGATGACCACATTCACATCTACCCGGGTTTCAATATCTCGCAATGCCTGGCGCTTTTCATTCAGCAAATACGTGGCCGCGGAAACAGGAAGTCGCGCCACAATCTTGGCGGTGAGGTCTTTCATAGCCTCTTCTTCAATAACCCGCAAAACGGATAGCGACAACGATTCAGTACCGCGAATCGTGCCCTGACCGTCACAACGTGGGCAGGGGATATGACTGGACTCGCCCAGAGACGGACGCAGGCGCTGGCGCGACATCTCCAAGAGCCCAAAGCGGGAGATACGACCGACTTGCACACGGGCACGATCCACCTTCAGCGCATCGCGCATGCGATTTTCCACGTCGCGCTGATTACGCGGATTCATCATGTCAATGAAGTCAATGACGATGAGCCCGCCCAGATCACGCAAGCGCAACTGCCGGGATATTTCGTCGGCGGCTTCGAGGTTGGTGTTAAATGCGGTGTCCTCAATATCTTCCCCGGCCGTGGCCCGGGACGAATTGATGTCAACGGCAGTCAGCGCCTCGGTGTGGTCAATAAAGATCGCGCCACCGGAAGGCAGGCGTACTTCCCGGGAAAAAGCCGTCTCAATCTGGCCTTCGATCTGATAGCGGTTAAAGAGCGGATCGCGGTCGCTGTAGAGTTTGAGCTTGACCAGATTCTGCGGCATCACCTGCTGCATGAATTCGCGCGCGCGATGGTAGGTGCCTTCATCGTCAATCCAGATTTCGGCAATGTCATTGCGCAGATAGTCACGTAGGGCGCGGATAATGACTTCGCTTTCCTTGTGTACCAGAAACGGCGCGTGGCGATCCTTGGCCGCCGCCGCCACTGACTCCCAGAGTTGCAGCAGGTAGTCCAGATCCCATTGCAGCTCCTCGGCGCCTTTGCCGACGCCGGCAGTACGCAGGATAATCCCCATGCCCTGGGGGATATTCAGACTGCTCATGGCCTCGCGCGCCTCGGCACGGTCATCGCCTTCGATTTGGCGCGATACGCCACCGGCACGGGGGTTGTTGGGCATCAGCACCAGATAACGACCGGCGAGGCTGATGAACGTGGTCAGGGCCGCGCCCTTATTGCCGCGCTCTTCCTTTTCCACCTGAACGATCAGCTCCTGGCCGACATCCAGTTCGTCCTTGATGCCGCGGCCACGATCCCCGGTGCGGGGTTTCAGCAGTGCGCGGTTAATTTCCTTAAAGGGGAGGAAGCCATGACGCTCGGAGCCAAAATCCACAAACGCGGCTTCCAGGCTGGGCTCGACGCGGACCACGCGACATTTATATATGTTCGATTTCTTTTGTTCGCGTCCGACTGCTTCAATATCAAGATCATACAAACGCTGGCCATCCACTAGCGCCACCCGCAACTCTTCCGGTTGAGTTGCGTTGATTAACATCCGTTTCATTGTAGTTATCCTTCGTGGGGTGCTCGACCGGTCAGGCTGTTGCATTTCTG
>JAYUHG010000312.1:0-8043 GCA_043767195.1 Gammaproteobacteria bacterium
ACTTTCTGAAATGTCTCGCGTGAATCTATGCGCACCTTTTCGATTTGCGCGCGTACCAGATCGCGCATGGTGCGCATTACCAGCGGCAGATCCTCGTACACCAGTGTCAGCGCTGGACTTACCTTTGAGCGCTGGCTTATGGAATCCCACAGCCGTTGCAGGAATTCCATTTCCCGGTACAGGTCTTCCGCCGCCGCGCCTTCCGCCACGGTACGCACAATGAACCCGCCTTTGGCGGTGGGTGTAGAACCGGGCAATCGCGCCATCGCAACGACATTGGTGGCGCCGGCGGCGAGTTTCATCTCCGCGCCAACACTGGACTGTAAAATGCCGCGCAGCCGTTCACGTTCGACTTCATCTTCTATGCGCTGCGAGACTCCCAGAGTCGCCTGCCCGGGGACGAACACCAGATAACGTGAAGGGATGGAAACCCGGGTCGTCAGCCGTGCGCCTTTGGTGCCGAGGGGATCCTTCAGCACCTGGACCAGAAGTTCCTGACCTTCGCGCAGTAGGGATTCAATGGCTACCGTACTGGCGGCGGCGCTGCGTTCTTCCGCGTCTGCTTCTTCAACGCCTGAGTCCAGGTCCGAGACATGCAGAAATGCCGTGCGGGACAGGCCAATATCAATGAACGCGGCTTGCATCCCCGGTAACACCCGGGACACGCGCCCGTTATAAATGTTGCCCACCAGCCCCCGGCGCCGGGTGCGCTCCACGTAGACCTCCTGGAGCACTCCATTTTCAACAACGGCTACCCGGGTTTCCTGGGGCGTGACATTAATAAGTATTTCTTCGCTCATCGTCGCAATCCAGCCACAAATAGCCTCAGGATTCGAGCCTAATTGCTTTAATTATATGCCAATCTGGCCTCGTTCAGGGGGTGGGCGCGGGACAGTCCCAGGGCCGGGGTCGAGTCCGGCGTGAACTGCCCGGGTAGGCAGGGGTTTAATGGGAAGTGGGATGCTTACAGGCCACGGAAGTGTGTGGCCCCGAGGGGGATTACTCTATCTTTAACTGTGACTCGGAGTCCGGGTCCTCGTTAAAAATATCTTCATAGCCTTTTGTTGGCGGCGAGCCATCGTGAATCAGGTATTCACGGCGCTGCAGGTAGGCCTCGCGGGTGAAAGAGTAGGGATCCACGGCTGCCTCGTCGCGGATGCGGGTTTCATCCAACAGGTTGGCGCGCAGGCTGATGATCCGCAATGCCTGAATCGGCAGCAGGATGCCGCCGCTGATGTAGGTTAGCGGATTCAGCAACGCGCTGGTCACAAGGTCCGGGAGGTCGCGGGCGGAATTGGGCCCCTTGATGGGCAAGTAGACATAGGCGCCTTCTCCCACGCCCCATTTTGCCAATGTCTGGCCGAAATCCTCATTGTGTATCGGCATACCCATGCCCGTGGCGACATCAAATAATCCACCGATGCCGAGCGTGGAGTTCAATACAAACCGGCCGGTATCAGAAAAACCCTGGTTGATCTTGCCTTGCAAAAAGGAATTCACGATTACGTTCAAATAAAAGAGATTGTCGAAGAAATTGGTGACTGCGGTGCGCGCGGGCGCCGGCGTGATCTTTTCATAGACCTCGGCAATGGGTTTCACGAGTCCGCGATCCAGACTCTCATTCACGGTGTAGAAGGCGCGGTTCGCGGGCTCAATGGGATCGGATTTGGTCTGCGGACCGGCACAGCCGTTTAGAGCCGCTATCACGAGCAGCAGTACCCAAGTTCGCGGAATGCCGATAATGCACTTAATTGCCATGGCTATTTATGCCTGTATGGGGATTGGGTCAGAAAAGAGGGGGCAAATACTGCCACAGTCATATCAGCCACACAATCACGGTGTCGCGCCCGTTTCCATATCCCGGATTTTCCTGCGGATATCGTCGAGCAGGACCGGGAATCCCCGATCCTTGATGACCGCGGCGTACTCAGCGCGCTTGAGTGACAGATCATTCACACCATTGGCGATTACGCTGATGATGCGCCACTCACCCTGCTGATTCTGGTGGATCAGGTAGTCTAATTTCACCGGTGTTTCATCGGTGCGTCGCAACTCGGTCTTGATCAGGACACGACCGGCCTGCAGTTGCTCGCGACCGGTCTGCACGAACTCCTGACCGTTAAAGGAATCGAAGCGCGCGGCATAGGTGGCCACACTCAACTGGTGGAACAGGCTAATGAAATCGGTCTTCTCGGCGTCATTCATGCCGTTCCAGTGCCGGCTCAGGGTCACCTTGACGATCAGCGGGGTATCGAAGCGTTGCCTGATGATCGGGTCCATTTGTTGATAGCGGCCCATATAGCCGAGGGACGGCGCATTCTGCATGATATGCACCAGTGCCCCATGCAACTCGGCGACGATGGCGGTCGCCTCCTGAAACTCAGGTTGCGCTTCTTGTTCTGCAATGGCGCAAGTACCCGCCGCCAGCAATGCCAGCACACACAGGCCCTGCCGCAGCAGATTAAAAACCCGCGGAGCTGAGGCGAACGGTGAGTGCCTAAATGTGTGAAGCGAATCAGACATAAGCTGTGAATTCCCTTTGACCGCGCTGGGCGCCGAAGTTCAGGCGCCATTCCGGGCAGGTACGTTTGTACTTGAAAGTAAGCCCGTGGTGGTTCATCAGCCCACTGTCTTATTTGCGTAATTGCGTTCCTTCCAGCGGGCGCCCGTGCCCGCCCAATGTCGCCACGCCGATGTCCATGTCATCAGCAGATATAACATTCCGGCCAAGGGTAGCGTGATGGCCCAGACAAATGGCACGTCATAATAGCGCAGCGTCGGCAGATAGCTTATGGCCATCAATACCAATGTCCCCGCGCCCACGACTTGAGTTATCCCGGATTGGCCCAGCGCCATCACTGGCAGCAGGAATGCCGCTGCCATCATACCGGTGCAAAGCAGCAGCAACACCACTGAATGTCGCAATTGCGTGAACGCCGTTCGTGCCACCATCTCCCAGACACTGCCCAGATCCCCATAAGCCCGGTGGCTGATGGCGGAATGGGTGAGGCCGATCCAGGTACGGTGACCCAGGTCCTTGACCTTGCGGGCCAGGGTGCAATCGTCAATCAGCGCCCCTTTCAGCGCGCTGTATCCGCCCATCTGCCTGAGGATATCAGTGCGCAGGAGGATGCAGCCGCCTGCTGCCGCAGCTACCAGCTTGAAGCGGGAGTTGGATAACTGGAACGGGTATAACAAGCGGAAAAAATACACGAAGGCCGGCATCAAGGCGCGTTCCCAAGGGCTGTCCATGGTCAATCTGGCCATTAGGGAAATCAGGCCAAGATCCCGGTTCTGCATTTGTTCGCGCAACCCGGCCACGGTACCGGGTAGCAGCTCAATGTCTGCATCAAGTTGCAGCACCAGTACGCTGTGAACGTCGCGTAAACCCTGCTCCAGTGCCCACAATTTTCCGGTCCAATCCGGTGGCAGCGGTTCACCATTAACAATGCTGAGTTCGTGCAGGCCACATTGTCGCGCCGCCTCCGCCGTGCCATCGGTGGATTGGTCGTCCACCAGGACGACACGCAGATTCCGGCCCTGGCCTGCAAGGGAATGCAGGGTGCGCTGAATTTCATTGCGCTCATTGCGCGCCGGGATCAATACGGTCACATCACTGAGATCCGGGAGGGTGAGCGGAATTTCGGCGTCAAAGGACGATTGCGTGGACCAGGGGCGCCACGGCACCAGCAGGATTGCAGTCCAGATCGCACACCCCGGCAAAACCAGCCAGAGGAGTGGATCCATTATGCGACGTGCTTATTGCTCGCGCAGCTAGCGGCGGTTGTGACCGGCTTGATTTCCGCAACCAGCCGCGGCTTCGGTTGCGGTTCATCCTGGTACAGGATCGGCAGCTCCGGCGCCATAGGTCCGTCGGTACGCGGCCCGAACAGGGCAACTTTCATGGCCTTGACCGGATTACCAAAGATGTCATTGACCGCCGTGGCTTCGTACCCGCAATGCACCATGCAATTGGCGCATTTCGGATTGCGACCGGTGCCGTAATTGTCCCACGGGGTTTCTTCCATCAGTTCCCGATAGGTGCGCGCATAGCCTTCGCCCACCAGCAGATAGCAGGGCTTTTGCCAGCCGAAGACGTTACGAGTCGGATTGCCCCAGGGTGTGCATTGATAGGTCTGATTGCCGGCGAGGAAATCCAGATACAGCGATGACTGGTTGAAGCGCCAGCCATGACCGTCGCCGAGTTTGAAGATGTCGCGGAACAACTGCTTGCTTTCGCGCCGCTTGAGGAACACATCCTGACGCGGTGCGCGCTCATAGTTATAGCCTGGGGAAATGGTGACGCCTTCCACGCCCAACTCCATGGCCAGGTCCATGAATTCCGCCACTTCCGGCGCGGTTTCGCCCTGGAACAGTGTGCAATTAATGGTGACTCGGAAGCCGCGGTCATGGGCCGTGCGGATTACCTCGACGCACTTGTCGAAGACGCCTGCCCGGCACACGGAGGCATCGTGGCGATCACGATTGCCATCCAGGTGGATGGAAAAGGTCAGATATGGAGACGGCTGGTAGTCATCCATACGCCGCTCCAACAGCAGCGCATTAGTGCATAGATAGACAAATTTCTTGCGCTCAATGTAACCCTGGACGATGCGCGGCATATCGGTGTGGATCAACGGTTCACCGCCGGCGATGGACACGATGGGGGCGCCACATTCGTCCATGGCCGTCATGCAATCCTCATAACTGAGGCGCTTGTTCAGGATTTCATCCGGGTAATCAATTTTTCCGCAACCGGAGCAGGCGAGGTTGCAGCGGAACAGGGGTTCCAGCATGAGAACCAGCGGATATCGATCCTCACGCTGGATTTTCTTGCCCAAAATGTATTTGGCAATGCGAAATTGTTGGATTAATGGAACACCCATTGATTCAGCTCCGTAGTTTGCAAAGGAAACCCCACAGGATGGGGGTAATTCTAATAAGACCCAGAGAATTAATGGGATAATTTAACAGGGGCGCATTGTACAGGCAAGGTTTTACGGCACAACAACTTGTGCTCATGTTGTAGTTCCGCGTCATGATTTGGCTCCCAAGTCATTGCAAGGGGAGGGGCTGAAACGCATAATGCCCGTCCTCCTATTTCTTAGTGGTAGATCCCCGTGCCTAGCAGCAGTTCCTTGTTGGAAAGCATTTTGTCGCCCGCGGACCTGCGCCGTTTGCCTGAGTCGCAACTTGAGCCCCTGGCCGCTGAAGTACGTCAGTTTCTGCTGGATTCCCTCAGCAAATGCGGCGGACATTTCGCCGCCAGCCTCGGTGTAGTGGAACTCACCATTGCCCTGCATTACATATTCAATACGCCCGATGACCGGTTGGTGTGGGATGTGGGTCATCAGGCCTATGTGCATAAAATCCTCACCGGGCGGCGTGAGCGCTTGACTTCCATTCGCCAATGGCAGGGGCTGGCGCCTTTCCCGCGCCGGGATGAAAGCGAATATGACGCCTTCGGTGTCGGGCATTCCAGTACCTCCATCAGCGCCGCGCTGGGAATGGCCATTGCCGCCAATCGGTTGGGCGAAAAACGCCGTGCCGTGGCCATCATCGGTGATGGTGGTTTGACCGCGGGTATGGCATTCGAGGCGCTGAATCATGCCGGCGATCTGGATGTGGATCTGCTGGTGATCCTGAACGATAACAACATGTCCATCTCTCCCAATGTGGGTGCCCTGGCGAATCGCTTCGCTCAGATTCTGTCCGGCAAGCTCTACACCAGTGTGCGCGCCACCGGCAAGAGAGTGCTGTCGAAAATGCCGCCGGCGTGGGAATTGGCGCGCCGCGCCGAGGAACATCTGAAGGGGTTGATTGTGCCGGGCACGTTGTTCGAGGAATTCGGGTTCAATTACATCGGCCCGGTGGATGGGCATCACATGCCCACGTTGCTGGAGACCTTGCGCAATATTCGTCAGTTGCCCGGGCCGCAGTTCCTCCATGTCATAACCCGCAAGGGCAAAGGCTACGGTCCGGCTGAGGAAGACCCGGTCAAATACCACGCGGTCACGCCTTTTGATCCCTCCAAGGGCATGGTGGGCGGCAAGAAGCCCAGCCAGCCCAAGTACAGTGATGTGTTTAGTGATTGGATTTGTGACATGGCCGCCAAGGACCGCAGGCTGGTGGCGATTACGCCGGCCATGCGCGAGGGCTCCGGGCTGGTGCGCTTTGAGAAGGAGTTTCCGGATCGTTATTTCGATGTGGCTATTGCCGAGCAACATAGTGTTGCTGTCGCCGCGGGCATGGCCTGCGATGGCCTGAAGCCCGTGGTGGCCATCTACTCCACGTTTTTGCAGCGCGGCTATGATCAGCTGATTCACGATGTCGTAGTGCAGGACCTGCCGGTGCTGTTCGCCATTGACCGCGCTGGTCTGGTTGGCGGCGATGGTCCGACCCACAATGGTTGTTTTGACCTGTCCTATCTGCGCTGCCTGCCGAAGATGGTGGTCATGACACCGGCCAATGAAAACGAATGCCGGCAGATGCTGTACACCGGGTTTCTGCTGGACCAGCCTGTTGCCGTGCGTTATCCCCGTGGCACCGGACCTGGGGTGGAAGTGCAAATGGAAATGACGGCGCTGCCTCTGGGCAAGGGCGTAGTGGTCCGCAAAGGACGCGGCGTTGCGCTGCTGGCGTTTGGATCCATGCTAGCGTTGTGCGAGGCCGTGGCCGCGGAGTTTGATGCCACCGTGGTCAACATGCGCTTTGTCAAACCCATTGATGAGCAACTCATTCTGGAAATGGCGCGCAGCCATGAGTTTCTGTTTACCGTGGAGGAGAACACCATTCACGGCGGGGCGGGCAGTGCCGTGAACGAAGTGCTGGCGGCCCATGGTGCCGGGAAGACCGCCTTCAATTACGGCATTCCTGACCGGCTCATTCAGCACGGTGAGCGGGAAGACATGCTGCGGGACGCGGGGCTGACTGCCGATGGCATCAGCGCATTTCTGCGCCTGCACATGGGCAGTGAGCGGAAGACCAATAGCGCAAAGCGCGCATAGCGCGACAGTTGTTACCTCGGCTTTTCGATATGCGCCATCAACCGGCGCGCCACCTGTTCCGGTGTCACCTTTGGTCGTGGTAAATCGGCGAGGGTGCCGGTTTGAATTTTCAAGTGCCCAAGGATCGGGCCGGAACGCACCTGAGTCCGATCCAGCAATCCATCCAGTATGGTGAGGTGTGCTCCGGCCACGGCGTGCGCATAACCGCAGGCGCCGGCCACGCGGGCAAAGTCCACATTGGCGCTGACGGTGGCCTGGGCGCCGGTGGAGTCGTGAGCTTCATTGTCCAGGATCAGATGCACGAAATTGCCGCCGGCATAGGTACCGATGGTGGCCAGGATCCCCATGCGCATCAGCGCCGCGCCGTCCCCATCCACGACAATGACGCGCAGGTCCGGGCGCGCCAACGCCAGTCCTAGTCCGAATGCGGACGCGCAACCCATGGAGCCAACCATAAACAACTGGTTGGGTTGATCCCGGAGCGCGTGCAGCTCACGCCCGGTAAAGCCCGTGGTTGCAATGATCACATCTTGATACAGGTCTGTATTGGTGACGATGTGCCGCAATACCTCAGCCCGCAGCGGGCGTGAATCCTGGCACGTGGGCAGTGCCGGGTCCGCGCGCCTGGCGAACTCCCGATGCGGAATGGCAGGCCGGCGCAGTGTATGAGGCGCCACCGTGCCCTTTTGCATAATGAATGCATATGGCCGCTGCTCCTGAACCAGAACTGCCAGCGCCTGGTCCAGGGCGGGAGCGATGTCCGCCTCCTGGACGGGAAATTCACGCCACGGGATTTGCATCTGGTCGAGCATGGCACCCGTGATGCGGCCCATGAGTTCATGTTGCGGCTCGTCTTTCAGCCCGGGCGCGCCGCGGTGGGTGATAATCAACAGTACCGGAATGCGAAATACCCAGGTCAACGATGTCAGCGGACTGACGGCATTCCCGAGGCCGGAGTTTTGCATCATGACCACCGCGGGTGCTCCACCCAGCGCTGCGCCCGCGCCGATGGCCACGGCATCGCCTTCGTTCGCCG
>JAYUHG010000313.1:0-3404 GCA_043767195.1 Gammaproteobacteria bacterium
CTTCACTATTGGTGATCTCGCCTACCTCAATGCCGGACATCTGGTCCCAGGTCAGCAGAATATCCAGCAGATCACTGTCAATGCGCGTGATCTTGCAAACGGTCTTGGCGACCGCCGTGTGTTTGCGTGGTTGTTGATTGCCGATTGGGTGGCGCGCGGATTCGGTACCGGACCTGATCGGCAGTTTCTGCCCGGTAGGCAATACGAGGTCTACTTCACCCTCAACCACATAGATACTCTTGCGATCCGTGTCCCCCGCCTTGAAGATGGTCCGGCCCTGGGGCACCTCTTCAACCACGGCTTTGCCGGCCAATTCGTGGAAATTTTCCGTATTCAGCGCGCTGGGCGGCACAAATGTTTTCAGCAACACGCGATCTACCAGGTTTGCATCCGCCATGATGGTCCTCTAATTAAACCGAATTGCGGGGGTGCCGGTATTACCGGCGGGGTGCAATTCTATATGAGAACCCGGGGAACCTAAACAACCGGGCAGGCCAGGGCCAGGGGCAGAACTCGAGGCGTTTCCAGCGGGCAAACTGCTTTAGAACCGCGCCAGGGCTGCTTTCCCGGCGCGAGATGCGCGGTTCTCAGCCGAGGCTTTCGTTGAAAAACGCAGTTTTTCGACAAACACCTAGAGGCTATATCCGCGTTCGTCGTGCTGGGTCAGATCCAGCCCTTCCATCTCCTCTTCCGCAGACACGCGCAGCCCAACCAGCATATCCACGACCTTAAGGATTAGAGCGGTAACCACGGCACACCAGACGATGGTGGCGACCACGCCGGTGAGTTGCACCAGAAACTGCTCGGCCATAGATGACTGCAAGCCCCGGCCACCCAGGGCACTGGAAGCGAACACCGCTGTCAATAATGTTCCAAGAACGCCGCCGACTCCGTGAACTGGAAATACATCCAGAGAATCATCAATGCGCAGTCCGCGCTTCACATATTGGGTGGCGAAATAGCACACCACGCCGGCCACAAACCCTATAACCAGCGCCGCCGCCGGCCCCACATAACCGGACGCCGGCGTGATGGTTCCCAATCCGGCGACCATCCCGGTAACGATACCCAGCACACTGGGTTTGCCATGCTTAATCCACTCGCAACCGATCCAGGCCAGCGCCCCGGCGGACGCGGACAGATGCGTGACCAGCATGGCCATGCCGGCGCTGCCACTGGCGGTCAATGCACTACCACCATTGAAGCCAAACCAGCCCACCCACAACATGGCCGCGCCGCTGACCACCAGGGTCAGGTTATGGGGCATGATGGCGCTTTCGGGGAAACCCTTGCGCCGACCCAGCATTACCGCGGCGACCATAGCCGCTACACCCGCGTTGATATGCACCACGGTGCCACCGGCAAAATCCAGCAGACCCATTTTCGCCAGCCAGCCACCACCCCAGACCCAATGGCACACTGGCGCATAGACCAGCAACAGCCACAGCCCGGCGAACCACAATACCGCTGAGAAACGCATACGCTCCGCAAACGCGCCAATCACCAGCGCCGGCGTGATGATTGCAAAGGTCATCTGGAACATGAAATAAACCGATTCCGGGATGGTATAAGCCAGAGAATCCACGCCTATGCCCGCCAGCAGGAATTTCGATGTGCCAATGAACGATTGCAATTCACCCCCGTCGCCAAAGGAAAGCCCATACCCGGCGACGAACCACAACACACTCACCAGGCAAGTTATGGCAAAACATTGCATCAGCACCGACAACACATTTTTACTGCGCACCAACCCACCGTAGAACAACGCCAGTCCCGGGAGGGTCATGAACAAAACCAAGGCTGTGGCCACCAGGATCCAGGCTGTATCGGCGGCGTTGAATGCGGATTCCTCGGCAATGGCGGCCCAGGGCATGGCGGCGAATGCGCTGGCGGTCAGTACGATTGTGCGCTTATTCATTTGAGTAGCTCTCTCGGCAGGTATTGCAGTGATTACAGGGCTTCAGGACCGGTTTCGCCGGTTCGTATGCGCAGCACATGCTCCAGGGGGAAAACAAAAATCTTGCCGTCGCCGATTTTGCCGCTGTTAGCGGCTTTGACGATGGCTTCCACCGCGGCTTCAACCAGTGCGTCATCCACCGCAAGCTCGATCTTCACCTTGGGCAAAAAATCCACCACATATTCAGCGCCGCGATATAACTCCGTGTGGCCCTTTTGGCGTCCGAAGCCCTTGACCTCGGTGACAGTCAGACCCTGCACACCCACTTCCGCCAAGGCGTCGCGCACGTCGTCGAGTTTGAATGGTTTGATAATTGCTGTGATGAGTTTCACGGCTCTGCTCCTCAACTAAGCTGTCTGAATGGTGGTACGGCCTGGTGCAGGGAAACACACGGGTTCACAAACCCTGCCCTATTCAGGAGCAGATTGTGTGCCAAAATCTCTAATTCATTGAAAGTATTGCGGATTGTAGAACTGAAATTCTGTGAGATGAGTGCTTTTTAGGTCGGATTTGCACTACATTGGTGCGTAAAAATCCGGGAAGCACCACAGGAGTGCAATCTCTAAATTGGCATTGGGCGAACGCCCATGGCCAATAGCCGCCAGGAGGGTTTACAGCGCGTTCGAGCCTGTTTCGCCGGTGCGAATGCGAATGACTTGTTGCAGGTCCATAACGAATATCTTGCCGTCGCCGATCTTGCCGGTGTTAGCGGCCTTGGTAATGGCATCCACCGCGGCATCCACACGATCATCATCCAGCGCCACTTCGATCTTCACCTTGGGCAGGAAATCCACCACGTACTCGGCGCCGCGATATAACTCAGTGTGTCCCTTTTGCCGCCCGAAGCCTTTCACTTCCGTCACGGTTAAACCTTGTACCTGAATCTCCGACAGCGCCTCGCGCACGTCATCCAGTTTGAACGGCTTGATGATGGCAACCAGCAACTTCATTTTCTTACTCTCCAAGGTTCGGGGACCACCGGATCAGGCTATCAGGTTGTGGCCTGTTTGGGCACCCCGGGCCGCCCCCCGGTTTGGGGGCGGCCCGAAGCATCACCATATCAAAAACTGTAACTGCGTTCGCCATGCTCCACGGTATCCAGACCTTCCCGCTCCTCGTCCTCGGGCAGGCGCAGACCCACGGTCAAATCGGCGATCTTGTAGGCAATGGCCGCCACCACTCCGGACCAGACTATGGTCACCAACACCGCCTTGGCCTGAATCCAGACCTGACCGGCGATGGAGTAATCGCTCGCCGAGATCATACTGGCCGTCACCCAGTCGGAGACGTAGCCCGGACCGCCCAAGGACGGATCGTTGAACACGCCGGTGAGCAGCGCGCCGGTAATGCCACCAACGGCATGTACACCGAACACGTCCAGTGAGTCATCCGCACCGAGCATGTGTTTCAACCCATTTACGCCCCACAGGCAGATGAGTCCCGCCAG